>NZ_JQKG01000012.1 GCF_000745915.1 Deinococcus misasensis DSM 22328 | reverse complement strand
CAACGTCTGCACAATGCTGCTCGGGAAGATGTCTGCTCCCCCCAGCGTGATCGCCAGAGCACTGAAGAATCCGAACAGCAAGGTCGCACCCAGTGTTCCCAGAGGGGTCCACTTCCCGAAGATCAAGGCGGCCAAGGCAATGAACCCGATCCCTGCGGACAGGTTGCGGGTGAAGCTGTTCAAAAAGCCAATCGAGAGGAACACACCTGCTGTACCTGCCAGCATACCCGAGATGATCACGGCACTGTATCGGATGCGGTACACATTCACACCCATGGAGGCAGCGGCTTTGGGGTGCTCTCCGGTGGCGCGGATCCTCAGGCCGTAGGGGGTTTTGTAGAGCACGTACCAGGCAATGAACACCATCAGGGCAGCGAAGTAGACAGGTGGGCTGAACCGGAAGTCACCGAAGCCCCACTGTGGGAGGGCGTGCTCAATGGCTTTGGATTCGGTAGAGGAGCCGTACAGGAAGCTGAGGACCACACCGGGAACCCCGACGGCGAGGAGGTTGATGGCGGTGCCAGAGATGACCTGATCGGCTTTGTACTTGATGGAGACGACAGCGTGAATCCAGCCGATGAGTCCTCCGGTGAGGGCACCTGCGAGCCAGCCGACCCATGGGGCTGCTGCGCCGAGGGTGCCTTCAAGGAGTTGGGTGGTGACGGCGGCTGCGAGGGCACCAAAGATGATGATGCCTTCAAGGGCGATGTTGACGATGCCGGAGCGTTCACTGAAGAGGCCGCCAAGGGCTGCGAGGAGGAGGGGGACGGTGCTGCGGATCAGGGTGGCCAGAAAGGTCAGTGTGAACAGGTCCATGAAGCTCATGCGGTCACCTCTTTGCTTTTGTCCTGCTGGGCCGGTTTCGCTTCAGGGACTGCCGGAGGAGGACTGATGATTTTTTTGCTCAAAAAGCCCTGCGCTGCAATGATCAGCACGATGATGGCTTTCAGCACGGTCACGATGTCACGGTTCAGGGCGTCGAGTTTCTGGTCCACGTACAGACCGCCCGTGTCCAGCACACCGAACAGGATGCTCGATGCCACGATGCCGACGGGGGTGCTCTGGCCCAGCAGGGCAATGGTGATGCCGTCAAACCCCACGCTGACGGGCAGGGATTGCTTCAAACGGAATTCGTCCAGAGCGCCACCCATCACGTAGTGCGATGCGGTCAGTCCAGCGAAAGCCCCTGCGATCACCATTGCGAGGATGGTGTTTCTGGCAACGTTGATTCCGCCATACTCGGCAGCCTTCGGAGAGAGACCCACTGCCCGGACTTCGTAACCTCGGGCGGTTCTCCAGAGGAAGATGCCAAAGAAAGCAGCAGCAAGCAGAGCGATCAGGAAAGCCACGTTCAGTCGGCTGGAGACCAGAGCAGCGGTGCCCTGAATGGTGAGGGGCATCCACAAGAGGGCGGTCACGGCCACCCCTGCGCCCAGTCCGATCCACAGGCGGTTTTTGTTTTTCAGCAGGCTGACCAGCAGGCCCATCACGATCAGTCCGACAATCCATGCCAGAGAGATGGTGTCTCCCTCCTGACGCAGTCCGAACAGGTTCATCAGGCTGGGCAACTGGGCTCCGGCTTGCAGTTCGGCACTTTTGGCTTCAAACCCTTCGGCTTTGAAGGGCAGGTGGTAGGTCTGTCCGAAGAATTTCACTTCGCTCGAACCGATCATGAACACGAAAATCCCGGCAGCCACGTAATTCAGCATGATGGTGTTGATCACTTCGCTGGACCCGAACCGGGCTTTGAGCAGGCCCACCAGTCCACCCCACAGGGCGCCTCCCAGAGCAGCAGCAAGCACGGTCAGGGGCAGCAGAATGGGGGCAGGCAGGGGCACGTAAACGCCCACCAGCATGGCAAAGATCGCCCCAATGGTCATCTGGCCGGGCGCACCGATGTTGAACAGACCTGCCCGGAAAGCAAACGCCACACTCAGACCGGTCAGGATCAGGGGGGTGGCCAGCACGAGGCTTTGCAGGAAGTCTTGCAGGTTGGTCAGGGGAGAAAACAGGGTGGAGTACACGAAGTACACCAGATCCATCTTGCCAATCAAGAACTGTACGGTGGTCAAGGGGGCAGAAAGGCTGTTGGGAACGCTCTGGATGCCCAGAATGATCAAGGCTCCACCCACAATGGCAATCAGGAAAGACATCGAAGGCACCAGAGCCCAGCGCAGTTTCTCCATGCGGTCACGCCATGGCTTGAACCCGCTCAGGCCCGTGAACATCACGGTCAGGGAGGCCAAGAGGCCCAGCACCAGACCCAGATTGGCCCCACCAGAGGTGAAAGGAATTCGCCTGAGGGGAACGTTCTGGGCGACCAGTTCCTGTGTGGCCTGTCCCAGAGAAGTGTGGATGCCAATCATGGCCCCAGCAGCAGCAACGATGCCCAGCAGTCCGGCAATCCACAGCCATGAGGCTTTGCGCACCGCAGCGAAAGCCGAAAGCAGCAAGCAGGCGAAAAGGGCCCATCCCATGCCCAGCGCAAGGCCCATTCCGGGCAGTGTCTCGGGTGGGAAGCCCGAGTAATCGATGACCCCTCCGGTCAGCATTTGCAGGGTGGCTGCACCGCTGAAATTGCGGGCGTAAGACAGGAAAGGCAGGATCAAGAGGCCCAGTCCAGCAACCAGACTGGTGTACAGCGCAATGTTCGAGGCGCTTTTGGTGGTTTGATACGTGTGGCTCATGGGGTCTCCGTTTTGGGCTCAGGCGAGCGCCGGTTCCTTGTCTTGGGATGGTTTGGGGTTCTCTTTCACACCGGCCATCAACAGGCCCAGACGTTCTTCGGTGGCTTCACTGGCTTTGACTTCGCCCATGATTTGCCCCTCAAACATCACCAGAATGCGGTCCGAGAGGTTCATCACTTCGGTCAGGTCGGCACTCACCAGAAGCACCCCGAGGCCCTGGTCTCTGGCCCGCACAATTTGCTTGTGGATGAACTCGATGGCCCCGATGTCCACCCCTCGGGTGGGCTGGGATGCAATCAGGATTTTGGGGTTCCTGAACATCTCGCGGGCCACGATGATTTTCTGGGCATTTCCGCCCGAGTAGCGTCCAGCAGGCAGGTCGGCGGACCTCGGGCGCACATCATACAGGTCGGTCTGGGTGTCGGTGTGCTTGCGGATGCGGTCCAGATTCAGAAAACCAAATTTGCCAGAGAAAAAGGGTTTTCGGTGCTGTCCCAGAATCATGTTTTCGGCAGTGGACATGTCCAGCACCAGTCCGCGTTCGTTGCGGTCCTCTGGAATGTGGGAGAGGCCCAACTCGGCGACTTTGCGGGCATCGGCTTTCTTGTGGGCTTCTCCAGAGTACAGGATGTCTCCAGAGTTCAGGTGGCGCAGTCCGGTGATGGCCTCCACCAGTTCACTCTGGCCGTTTCCATCGATCCCGGCGATGCCCACCACTTCACCACTGGCCACATGGAAGGACACGTTGTCCACCACATGCTTTTTGTTGCTGTTGATGACGGTGGCATTTTTGATTTCCAGCACCGTTTCTTTGGGCTGGGCTTCTTTCTTGTCCACCTTCAGATTGACTTCCCGGCCCACCATCATGCGGGCGATGGTTTCGGTGGTGGCCCCTTCTCTGGGAATCGAGCCGATCATTTTGCCGTCCCTCAGCACCGAAATCTCGTCACACAGTTCCAGCACTTCATGCAGCTTGTGGGAAATGAAAATCACGCTGTTGCCTTGCTGGGCGAATTGTTCGCGCAAGAACTTGAACAGGTCTTCGGTCTCTGCGGGGGTGAGCACAGCGGTGGGTTCATCCAGAATCAGGATTTTGGCCCCACGGTACAGGGTTTTCAAGATCTCCACTTTTTGCTGGAGGCCCACAGGCAGATCGTCAATTTTGGCATCGGGATTCAGGCCAAAGTTGAACTGGTCGATCAGCTCTTTCACCCGTTTGCGGGCAGAGGCGTAATGGATGCTGGTGCCTTGGGTGGGTTCCATCCCAAGGATCACGTTTTCGGTCACGGTCAGGGGACCGACCAGCATGAAGTGCTGGTGCACCATCCCGATGCCGTTGGCGATGGCGTCTCTGGGGTCCAGCATGGGTGCATTCTGTCCGTTCACCCAGATTTCCCCACTGGTGGGGGGCTGCATCCCATACAGGATTTTCATGAGGGTGCTTTTGCCTGCGCCGTTTTCACCGACCAGAGCGTGAATGGAACCCCATTTCACTTTCAGGTTGATGTTGTCGTTGGCGAGCACCAGAGGGAAGCGTTTGGTGATGCCTTTCAGTTCAATTGCAAGCGGTTGGGTCATGGTGGGGGCCTGAAGTCATGAGAGCGCAAAGCAGGCTGACTTCGTGTTCCTGCTCTGGAACTGGAGTTTAGAACCCTCTGGAGAGGGGGACCGAAACACACAAAGTGCACGCCCGTTCGCGGGGTTGGCAACGGGCATACGGGCTTGTCATACGTATGACTGAATTATAGTCATACGTATGACGGGAGTGCAAGAGGACAAAATGTCCAACAGCAAAGCGGTGCAGCAGCCGTCAGCCATCAGCATTCAGCGGTCAGCCCAAAACTTAAGGATTCGCTGTCCAGTCTCTTTGTGATTTTGAAGTCAAAACAAGGTCTTTGGGCCGACTTCTGCCTTTCCATGACACCTCCTTTCAGTTGTGCTAAGGTCGAAACATCCCCAACGTCCTCTGGAGGCACCCCATGGTCCACGAGAAAGAAATCACCCTGAAAGAAGTGCTCTCATACACCGTTCTCGACCAGTCGTTTCAGGTGGTGGCCAAAACCACCCTCACCCACGAAGAGCACGAAGCCATTTTCCGTGACCTGATGAAACTGACTTTTCTGGGTGCCGAAATTCAGCTCAACGCTGTGCAGGTGCAGGAATCCCATGTTCTGTTGAACTTTCTGGTGTCCAGTCACCTGCTGCAGGATTACTGACCCAGAGCAGCCAAATGTGGCCTGTCCTGCAGGGTTCAGAAAGCCCTCAGAAAAGCTCAGAAAGCATTCAGCGTCCTTCAGGGGCTTTTCAGTGCATTCCATTAACCTGAAATCAGAAAGGAGGGGCGCATGTTATTCATCCTCTCATTGATCGCAGGTTTACTCATTGGAAGTGTTTTTCTGGGAATCGTCCTCTTGCTGGAACAGGCTCAAAAATCCATAGACCAAAAAATTCAGAATCCCACATTGCAAAATCCCACTGAAGCCCCTGCCTTTTCTGTTGTTTCTTCCTTCCGAACCTCACCTTGAGGCCGCTTGACCTCTCTCCTTGTTGCTCCCTCTGCCCAAAGCAGAGGTTTTTTATTGGGGCTCTAACCCCTCTGGAGCAGGGGCATGCAACACCATTTCGGTGCCAGAGACTGGATGCCTGAATTGCAAGCGTACTGCATGCAGCAGGTAACCCCCATCTCCGGGCAGACCGGGGTTTTCCGAAAGGGGAGTGCCCCCCGAGCCATACAGCGGATCTCCCACCAGAGGGTGCCCGATGGACGCCAGATGAATGCGAATCTGGTGGGGCCTTCCGGTCTGGATGTCCACTTCAAAGAGGGTGGAGGTCTCCTGCCGTTGCAGCACTCTGGCTTCGCTGAAAGAAGGTTTCCCTTCAGGATGGGCCGCGTACACCTGCCCGAGCCTCGGGTGGTTCACTGGGCCAATGGGGGCATCGATCTGGTAGGTGTCTTGCAAAGCCAACCCTGAGGCCAGAGCCAGATACCTTTTGTGCACTTCATGGTCGCGCCAGTTGCGGGCCAGAGTGGATGCGGCCTCCCGGGTTTTTGCAAAGAGCACCAACCCAGAGGTGTAGCGTCCCAGACGGTGCAAAGGGCTGGCCTCCGGGTGGCTCTGGCGCACCACGGCCAGCAGGGTGTGTTCCAGAAATCCCCCTCCCGGCATGGTGGGCAAGCCAGAGGGTTTCACCACAGCCAGCAAATGCTGATCTGCAAAAACCTCTGTGCAGAAGAGGGGGACATCAGGTTCATCCCAGGGAGGACGGTGCCACACCAGAAGCTGACCGGGTTTGAGGGGTTCACAGCCAGAGGCGGTTTTTCCATCCAGTTCCACCTCGCCCTGCTGCAAACGAACCTGCCAGTCTTCCCTCGAAGAATGGTCGTAAAAGCGGCTCAGGTAATCCAGCAAGGTGCATCCATTGGCTTTTTTCCCCAGCTGTTCGGTGTAGGTGTAACCGTTGTTCAGTGCCATTTTTATGCTTTGGGAGGTGCAGTGGATTCCCGTTCCACGAGATGTGTGGGAAACCACACCACCCTTCTGTCCAGCGGTTTGCCTTCCAAGAGTTGAATGAGCTGGGTGGCTGCCGTTTCTCCGAGTTCCTGTGCAGGAAGGTGCAGGGTGGTCAACTCGGGTTCCACGTACTGGGACAGCATCAGGTTGTCGATGCCAATCACCGAAAGGTCCTGAGGGATCTTCAGCCCGAGTTGCTTGGCGGCTTTGTACACCCCGACGGCCAGAAAGTCCCCATCGCACAAAATGGCAGTGGGGCGGTTCTCTGGATTTGAAAGCAGGGTGCATGCCCCTTGCTGCCCCCCCTCAGGGGTGAAGGCCACAGGCATTTCCCACTCTGGATGGAAGGTCCAACCCTGCTCGGTGTGCAGGTCACGGTAAGCCTGCCTGCGTGCCCGGAAGGTTTCGGTGTCCACCTGCGCGGTGAGGTGGGCAATCCGGGTGTGTCCGAGCCCCACCAGATGCTGCAAGGCGGCTTTCACGCCCGAGTAGATGTCCACCATGATCGAGTGAAATCCGTCCAGACGGCGCTCCACAAAAATCACATTGTTCTGGGAAAGCAGCATGCTGGCCCGGGTGGTGATGTCCCACAGCACATAACCGTCCACATCGTGGTTGGAGAGGTGCTCGATGAGGGCTTCCTGCGTGCTCATGCTGTGGTCGTAATTCACCAGAAGGGTGTCGTAACCATGTGCTCTGGCGACCTTTTGCGCGCCCTCGTAAACTGGCACGAAAAAGGGATTGCTGAGCTGTGGAATCACCAGAGCCAGCGTTCTGGCCCGTCCTTCCCTGAGCGCTTTGGCGGCCCGATTCGGTTTGTAATTGAGGGCTCTGGCGGCCTCCCAGATGGCTTGCTGGAGGTCTGCGGAAACCCGCCCTTCGGCTTTGCCATTCAGAACCAGAGACACCGTGGATTGTGAAATGCCCAGATGGCGGGCCACATCCGCACTGGTGGGTTTTTTGAACAGGTTTTTTTCGGATTCATTCATGGCAGCACGGTGAGAAAGAGGATTCTTCAGCCCAGTATACACACCGTTTGCCAGAAACACCGGGACACACCAGCAAAAAACCACCTGAATGGGTCAGGTGGTTTCAAGCCAGAGGGGCTTTACGACGCAGTAGGAACTTCACTGCGGATTTCGCATCCGGGCATGGTCCAGCCCAACGCTTCCAGAGCACTCACTTCGGGGATGAAGAACCACAAACGGGTGCCTTTCTGGTGGTCGTAGCTTTCCAGCCAGGTGCCTTTCAGCGCCTCGGGTTCAGGATGGGTTTCGGTTTCTTTGCTCCACCATGCCAGTGCCGCCTGCGAAGCCTCCTGAAAGCTCGGGTAGCTGCCCAGCATGGTTCTGCGTTTGCGTTTCACGGTCACGATGAACATGCTTCATTGTATTCTGTTTTTTACATAATTGATAGAGTGAATTCTGACACTCTGCTGGAAAAGGGGAGAAGCGGTCAATGGATCAGAGTTGACAGTAATAAAGACTGTGCAGGACAAAAAGAGGGCGCAGTACGCTGCGCCCTTACAATTCTTTAAGATCCGTTCAAGATCATTTCGCCAGAATGTTGGCCAACTCCATCAGACTCAAATCCAGCTCTTTCTTGCCGGTGACCACTTCATCCAGAGGGGTGGGTACAATTTTTCCAGCTTGCAGGCCGACCAGCACCCCATGAATGCCTTTTTGCAGGTGTTGCACAGCGGCCACACCCAGACGGGTGGCGAGGAGGCGATCATAGGCACCGGGGGTTCCGCCCCTTTGCACGTGCCCGAGGGTGGTGCTTCTCAGGTCGAAGCCCAGACGCTCGCGGTTTTCTTTGAAGTAATGCACCAGACGTTCTGCGTTGTAGGTGGCCCCTTCTGCGACCACGCCAATGGCGTGGGCTTTGCCCCGTTCGTATGCAGCGTGAAGTTGCTGGGCGATTTCCTCGGGAGAGACTTCCACCTCTGGAATCACGATGACTTCTGCCCCTCCGGCAATTCCGGCCATCAGGGCCAGATAACCGCAGTCGCGGCCCATCACTTCAACCAGAAAGGCCCGGTGGTGGCTGGAAGCGGTGACTTTCAGGCGGTCAATGGCTTCCAGAGCGATGTTCAGGGCGGTGTCCACCCCAATGGTGAGTTCCGATCCGTACAGGTCGTTGTCGATGGTGGATGCGATTCCAACCACTGGAAACCCGAGGCTGGAAAGGGCGTGTGCTCCGGTTTGTGAGCCGTTGCCTCCGATCACCACCAGACCTTCAATGCCCTGTGCAGCCAGAGCGTTCAGGGCTTTTTGCTGGCCTTCAAGGGTGCGGAATTCCGGGCACCTTGCGCTGCCGAGGAACGTTCCACCCCGTTGCATGACATCTCCCACATCTCTGGCAGAGAGGGGGCGGTAATCGCCTGAAATCAGTCCAGCGTAACCATGATTGACCCCAAAAACCTCCATGCCAAAATCCAGTCCGGTGCGGGTCACGGCGCGAATGGCGGCATTCATGCCGGGTGCGTCCCCTCCACTGGTCAGTACTGCAATGCGTTTCATGTGGACCTCCCTTGTTTTTACACCCTCATGATGCACATTGTTTTCTCAGGCAACCAAGGGTTAAGTGTCCCCCTGACGCATATCCTGTCTATCCGTGCAGGGTCAGGCCACCCCAAAAAATGTTATTGAAAGACCATGAAAGCATGGCTGAACCCCCCTCAAGACTGGCAGGAAACCGCAGACACCCTGAAGGTCACCACCCTTCCAGACACCGACTTCTGGCAGGTCACCCATTACGGCTTCCAGAGGGATTCCGGTCATGCCCTCTTGGAAACCGTCTCTGGCGACTTCGATTACACCCTGACGTTCCGGGGCAACTACACCGACCTGTACGATCAGGCCGGACTGATGCTGCGCATCGATGAAAGCCTCTGGCTCAAAGCCGGGATTGAATATCTGGAGGGGGTGCATCAACTGAGCGTGGTGGTCACCAGAGAGTACTCCGACTGGTCGGTCAGTCCGCTCTCCGGGCCTCTGGAATTCACCACCCTGAAGCTGTCCAGACGCAAAGAAGCCATCACCATTGAAGGTTCGGTCAATGGGCAACCTCTGGCCCTCATGCGCCTTCTGTATTTCCCAGAGACCACTGCTGTTCAGGTCGGACCGATGTGCTGCAGTCCCACAGGCAAAGGCTTTGAGGTGGAATTTTCAGGCATGAAATTGGAGAAGGTTTCAGAAATCCCTGCAGAGTAACGGTGTTTCTGACCTCCAGCCGTTAAGATGGGGCTACTTTGGACCCTTTGACCCGTGCCCTCATCCACCATGATTTTGAAAGTGTGCCTGTGGCCCAGTGGCAGAACAGCACGCTGGCCGCTTATGTTTTTCGTCAAACGTCTGCGGAATACCGCAAGCCCTTGCTGCCCCATTTTGCTCAGGCGATGCACCGCTGGAAAACCCAGGAAGCTGAGCTTCGTCCTCTGCTGCAAGCATGGAACGACGCTGGCATTGTCCCCTTGTTGATCAAAGGGGCGGCCATGGCCATCCGGTTTTACACCCAACCCCACGAGCGGTTTTTTGGAGACATCGATCTGGTCATCGACCGCAAAGACGTTCCCACAGCCAGAGACATCGCAGCCCGTCTGGGCTGGTTGGTGTTGTTCGATGAGAACCGCGACCAGAGTTTCACCATGCATGAGGCTCTGGGACTGGTGTCTCCCAAAAAGACCGTCAAACTGGACGTGCACCACCATGTCCTGAAGCATCCTCCTAAGTTTGCTGGACATGTTTGGTCTTTGCAGGAAAAGCTGACCGAGCACCTTGAGGTGTTTGACTGGAATGGCATCCAGGTGCGCCTGTTGGGTCCAGCAGATGCGGCTCTGGTACCGCTCATCCTGCACCGGGCCTGGTACCGGGACCGCTGGCAACTCAAACGCTTTGATTACCTTGACCTTGAAATGCTGAAACAGCAGGGATTGACCCGGGAAGATTTGCTGGAAAGGGCTGCTGCTCTGGGTTGCCAGACCACCGCAGAACTGTTCTTGCAGCGATGTGATCCGTGGGAAAAACGCCTGACCCTCACCCCTCCCACCGCTGCAGAGTTGCAGCAGTGGAACACAGCCATTGCTGCTGAACGTGGCTACACAGCGCAGCAGGGAGAAGCCGCCCGCAAAGCCCGAATCCAGCAGCAGTTCCCCCAGATGCTGGGCCATGTCCTGACAGGCATGGGCTGGGTTTTGAAGGCCGCTCTGGTGCTCCAGAGGCAGCAAAGCCTGCAAGCCCTGTGCAACCGGGTGCCCCTGAAAAACCAGCCTCCTGCACTGCAGGAGCTCTGGAAAGCCCGGATTGGGGTGCTGGGGGCTTCCAAACTGCTCGCCCGTTTTCCCAGAGGGGGCAGTGGCATGTGTGTTCTGCGTGCCCTTTCCATGCTCTGGTGGCTGAGGCATGCAGGCATCGATGCCGAACTGGTCAGTGGGGTGCGCAATGTCAATGGAACCCTCAAAGGGCATGCTTGGATCGAGTATCAGGGCACCGTGATTGCGGTGATTGCCGAAGACAACATCTCCCCGATGGTCTACAAGGTCAATTTCCGTTCAGCAAGCGCTGGAAATCCACGTCAAACCCGAGGTGCAGGGTCTGTCCCGGAACACCCATGAGCCGGTTGATGCCCTGCTGGGCCATCACGGTGCCTGCTCTGGTGAGGGGCATCCCGGTGGCCTCCCAGAGGGCCTTGACCTGATCCAGTTTGCTGAGGGGCCCCAGAGCCGTCTTAGGGCTGCGTTTCAAAAGCCAGAAGTGACCCAGGGGGCAGGGTTCAGGGGCAAACCATGGCAGGTCCTGCACCTCAAAACGCCACTTTTTGCGGCTGCCCCGGTCCACCCAGGTGCGTGCCTCTGGCAGCACATCTGCAAAGCGTTCTGTGGTGTCTGGCAGCAGGTGCAGTCCAGAGTCCCATGGGTAAAACACCAACTCTGGACCGATCCAAGACCAGTCTTCGGCCAGTGAAACCACGCCACTCCGCGCAGCTTGCAGCAGGGTGGTGGTTTTGCCTGTGCCACTGGGTCCGAGCAGCACGGTGGCTGCCCCATTCACATTCAGGGCAGACGCATGAATGGGCATCCAGCCTTGCAGGCGCAACATTTCCATGATTCCGAACTGCAAGCACAACCTCAGGGCACCGCCTGTGCCAGAACACCAGATCTGTTGACGGTGGAAGTGGATGCTCATGTGGCTTTGCTGGCATTTGAGGTGCAACCAGCCTTCTGGGGTCTGGCTGAGCACTTCGGCCTCATCGTATTTGATGGGTTGCCAAAGGTGTGCAGGAAGGTCTGGCATGGAGCCTTCTTGCAGGGTGTACTGGTTTTGAACAGGAATGGAGTAAGGCTTTTGCCAATCCTGTTCAAGGATGTTTTGCACCTGTTCAACAGGCTGCAACAGCTTCAGTTGCAGGTCAAGCACCTCAAAAATCATGGTCAACGAGTTGCGCCCGCACCAGAGCATCCATCACTTCTCTGGCATCCTGATGGGCGGTGGGGGCGTCCAGTTCATAGGTGGTTTGCAGCAGTTTGGAAAGCTGATCCAGTGAAGCAGGCAAAGCCAACCAAAGCAGTCTGCCTGAACTGTTCAGGGTGAAAATGTCCTGGGTTTCTGGATTGAGCAGCACCAATTCTTCTTGCAAATCGGTGACCAGAATGTCATCTTTGGGCCTGTACATCACGGCGGATTCTACCACACCCCCTCTGGTGCAACTGTAGAAATGGGCAATGTGGATCACTTTTGTTGTTGTTCACCTGTGGAAAACCAATCAAGTGTGTAAGTAGAATGTCAGCCTTGAGGTGTTTTAATGGTCTCAGAAGATCTAGACTGCATACACCCTGCTGCTGGTTCACCATCTCAAACAGACCACTTGAAGGTTTTCTTGCATGACACAGAGGACAGAGAGGCTAATGTGACCCTGACTGAAAGCAACACCCTCGCTGAAAAAGCACTGGAACAATTGCAGAGTGTGATCCTGGGCAAAGAGTTGCAACTCAAACTGGCCATGGCTTGTTTGCTGGCCCGTGGTCACCTGATGATTGAAGATGTGCCCGGTGTGGGCAAAACAACGCTGGCGCACGCTCTGGCGGCCACACTGGGTCTGGACTTTGTGCGGGTTCAGTTCACCAGTGACCTGCTTCCCTCGGATGTGGTTGGAGCCACAGTGTACGAACGCAACGAAGGCCACTTTCGTTTTCATCGGGGACCAATCTTCACCCAGATTTTGCTGGCAGACGAAATCAACCGGGCCACCCCCAAAACCCAGAGTGCCCTTCTGGAGGCCATGGAAGAAAGACAGGTCAGCATGGATGGACAGACCCATTCCTTGCCAGAGCCGTTTTTTGTGATCGCCACGCAGAATCCTGTTGAGCAAATTGGGACTTTCCCCCTGCCTGAGTCGCAATTGGACCGGTTTTTGCTCACCATCACCCTCGGGTATCCTGATCCCAGAGCAGAACGGGAACTGCTGCTTGGAGAAGACCGTCGGGAGATGATTGGCTCTCTGGCGCCTGTTTTGCGTCCAGACACCTTGCAAGAGGCCCAGCGAAGGGCCTCTGCAGTCCATGTGTCGGGTGCCTTGGTGGATTATGTGCAAGCCTTGCTCAAAGCGACCAGGGAACATTCAGAATTTCAGGCGGGCCTGAGTCCACGGGCCGCTCTGGGTCTCATGGCGGTGTCCAGAGCCTGGGCCTGGCTTTCAGGACGTTCCAGTGTGCGTCCTGAGGACGTGCAGGCTGTGTTTCCAGCGTTGGCGGTCCACCGTTTGATTTTACGTGCCACAGGTCAGCCACATCGGGAGTCTGTGCTGGCTTTGCTCAGAAACACTCCCATTCCATGAAGGTTGGTCGTCCCAGGCCCACCCGGTTTGGATGGGTGTATCTGGCTTTTGGGATGCTCTCTTTGATTGGATGCATCAATTACCAACTCAGTCTGGGTTACTTTTTGTGCTTCTTGCTGCTGTCCATCTGGCTGGGTGCCTGGGTTGAGGCATTCAGAAAGTTGCAAGGGGTCGAGGTGCAGTGCCAGCCTGGCACTCAGGTTTTTGCTGGTCAGGCTTTGCTGGTGCGCGTTGAAGTGCAGCGCACCCCTCAACAAACCGGGATGCAGGTGGTGATCCAGATGCAACAGCAACAGCAAGCCATTTCGCTGGTCCGCCAGACCCACGGGGTGGTTGAAATGCTGCTGGACACCACCCGCAGGGGCTGGATGGATGTGCCGGCTTTCCAGCTGCAGACTTCAGATTTGCTGGGTCTGTTCCGGATCCATGGTTTTTGTGAGGGGATCCCCCACGCTGCATTGGTTTATCCAGCTTTGGAAGATGCGCCCATGCCATTTCCCACCCAGGGCTCGGGAACCGGCACTTCACGGCGTGCAGTGGGTCAGGATGAATACCGGGGTTTGCGCACCTACCAGAGGGGAGACAGTCTGGGCCGTGTTGCCTGGAAACGTGGAGAATTGCCAGATGGCAGTTTGCTCACCAAAGAATTTGAAGGACAACAGGGGCCCTTGCTGACCCTGGACTTCCAGCAACTGCCCTCTCTGGGAACCGAACAAAAACTGTCGCGGCTGGCCACCTGGGTGGTACAAGCGCAAAAGGCCGGCTTGGCTTTTCAGATGTCCATTCCGGGCTTTGAGGCCACCGGCAGTGGAGAACGGCACGTGCAGATGTGTCTGACCCGTTTGGCAGAGCATCAGGAGGCACACCCATGACAGGGGTGTCCCTTTCCCGCGAACCGCAGCCCGAACCTTTGCCGGATCGTCCATTGAGGGCCCTGATGCTGGGTCTGGTGCTGGTGTTTCTGCCTTATTTTCTGGATTTGCCTTTCTGGGTGGTGGGTCTGGCTCTGGGCATGGTGGGTTGGCGATGGATGGCCCTCATCCGACAGTGGCCCTTGCTGCACAACACCTGGCTGCTGCTGATCTTGTTGTTTGCTGGGATTGGCATCTGGCTGGAATATGGCTCTCTGGTGGGACGCGATGGAGGTGTGGCGGTGCTGCTGGTGCTGCTCACCCTGAAACTCAACGAGAGTCGCAAATCCAGAGATGCCCTTCTGTTGATCTTGATGGCATTCTTTGCCCTTTTTGCCATGTATTTTTTCCGACAGGATGTCCTGACCCTGATCTACACGCTGGCAGTGGCGGTTTTCCTGCTGGCCACCACTTTGTTCTGGCAGGTTCGAGAAGGAACGGTTTTGGACCAGTGGCGACCAGCCATGGGGCGGTTTCTTCGGGCTTTGCCTCTGGCTCTGGTGTTGTTTGTGGTGTTTCCCAGACCGGATGGACCGTTGTGGGCCATACCCAACCAGAAAGCCGCCACCACCGGACTGGCAGATCAGGTTTCTCCAGGCACGGTCAGTGAACTGGCCAAAGATGATTCCGTGGCCCTCAGGGCAGAGTTTCTGGACCCGTTGCCACGCAAAGACCAGTTGTACTGGAGGGGGCCGGTCTATGAGCATTACGATGGGCAAGATTGGACCCAACGTCCTGTGTGGCGGAGGATTGCCAACAACCTGCAGATCGAATACCGGGGACGGTTGGTGAGGTACCGAAGCACGGTGGAACCCCACGGTTATCCATGGGTGCTGGCCCTGGACACTTTTGCTGGAGGCAATTCTCAGGTGCGTTACACCTCCAACTATCAGGCGGTCACCCTTCCCATTGCTGTGCGCCAGCGCTTTGAATTGCAGGCGGTTCTGGACTCCACCACTGGACGCAATGAAGACCCAGAGGTGTTGAAATTGCAACTGCAGTTGCCCGAGAACATCAATCCCCGCACGAGGGCTCTGGCTGAATCGTGGAAGGGTTTGCGTCCAGAGCAAAAGGTTCAGGCTGCCCTTGACTTCCTGCGGGGAGGGGGTTTTGTGTACACCCTCAGCCCTCCTTTGTTGAGCGGGCCCAATTCCATAGACGAACTGCTTTTTCAGACCAGGCAAGGTTTCTGTGAGCACTATGCAAGTGCTTTTGGTTTCCTGATGCGGGCGGCAGGGATACCCACCCGTCTGGTGGGTGGCTATCTGGGAGGAACCCCCAATGCAGACGGCAGGTACTTGATTGTGCGACAATCCGATGCCCATGTGTGGAACGAGGTGTGGTTTGAGAATCAGGGTTGGGTCCGGGTGGATCCCACAGGTGCCGTGTCTCCAGCCCGAATCAATGCAGGTTTGGCGGCCAGTCTGCAGGACCTTGCGGCCCTTTCCCCTTTGTTGCGCGATCAGAACTCATGGTGGTCTCAATTCCGTCTGAGGTTGGATGCCTGGCAATTCACATGGGACCAGTGGGTGATCGGATACAACGGAGAACAGCAGAGCCGTTTGTTTGCCCTGCTCGGGATGTCAGGTCTGGTGCTTGGTGGAGCGGTGACGGTTTCGCTCGGGCTTGCCTTGCTGCCTGCAGTGTGGCGTCGTCGGCCTCCCAGAGCACCCCAAACCGATGAAGTGCAGAGGGGCATGGCCCTTTTTGCACAAAGGCTGGGGAAAGCACCTGCACCTTCTGAGCCAGTGGGTGAGTATGCGCTTCGGATGGCAAGTTTGTATCCTGAGCAGGCCAGCGACATTCTGGCCATTGCAGAAAGCTACCAGAATTTGCGTTATGGCCCACCTTCGTCGAAAGAGCAGGTTCAAGCTTTTCTCAGGCAGGTCAGGGCTTTTCGTTTGCAACGGTCAAAATAACGGTCAAAACAAAAGGAAGCCCTGCGTCAACAGGGCTTTCAGGGTTTGATTCATTGTGCTTTGCGAACTTTTTCTTCTTGCTGCTGACGGATTTTTTCCCACATCTGTTGCTCGGTCTGTGCGTTGCGTTTGTGGGCTTTCAGGATGGCATCGTTGCCTTTGACCCCTTTTTCTTCGAGGTCCTTGGCAGTGACGGTTTCCAGATAACTCATGCGAATCAGCTCCATGGGGGTGAGCCCATCGCGGGTGTTTTTGACTTTGCGTTTCTTTTTGAATTCTGAGGAATTCATCTTCAGGACGCTCTGGTTGGACACACTGCTGACCTGACGGTAGATGTCTCCCTCACCCCCATGCTTGGCCACCGTGGACATGAAACGTTTGCGGGATTCCAGGTTGTCCAGTCTGGCGGCCAGCCACCTGCGGTCTTCCGGGTGGGCAGAGCGTTCTGCAACTTCTGAAGCGAGCAGGATGTCACCTTCCAGAAAACGGCGGTAAATGTCCTGTGATTTTTGACGCAGGCGTTTGGCCTCGGGGTGCTCAAGGGTGAACACCAGTCGGGTGAAATCATCTCCAGAGATCATGGCTTCTTTGCCTTCACCGAAATCGGTGTAGCGCAGGGTCAGGTGGTGTTCTTGCTGAAGGCGTTCCAGTGCTTCTGGACTTTGCTCCAGACCCAGCGCGCCCAGTGCATCCAGCGCATGGAATTGTCCGTGGCGGTTGCGCCGGACGGTGGATTTGCCAAGTTTGATGGGTTGCGGATACTGGGGATCAAGACCTAGCTTCATATGAAAATGATACCATAAATTATGCTAAAAGCATAATTTGCATGCATGCAAAATTCAAGAACAAAAGCTGTCCCAGAAAGGTTTCTTCTTGGGTGAATCCTTGGTGAGAAGCCTTCAGAAAGGCTCAAGGACCCTTTGAAGCTGTGCCCTCTGGTTTTTGCATTTGATGGTTTGGTAACCTCCCATCCACCCTGTACAAAAACAGCAAGTCTCCTGTGTATGTTGTTCTGCAAGCAAGGATCATCCAGCAATGGGTTTGCTGGAGCAGGCTCTGGTCCAGAGTTCCTGTTTGGACCAGAGCAGACGCACATCGTCTTCCACCTCTTGCACAGAAGACACAGGCAACCAAACCTGTTCACCCGAGGCATTCAAACGCACTTGGATGTGATCGCTCTGGGCCGATTCCACAAAGCCTCGCAAAATGCCCTGTTTGCAAAGCACCATCATGCCTTGTCGGATGTCATGGTCGGAGGGTCGGGTTGGGTTCATGGCAGGCACCTCCAGTGCAGATGAGGGAACCCGAGCAGGTTCAGTCTGCAAGAGAACTGCCTGAAAACACCACAACAACCCCTGGCTTCATCACCGGCCACAGAGAGAAACAGGCAGCAACAATCTGGTACTTTCAGGGTAACACATCTGCCTCCTTCTGATCTGTCAACAAATTCAGGATTGAACCGGCAACAGTGTAAACTCCATCAAATCCCGCCCGAGGGTGACTTTCCCCTGAAAGATCTCCTGCATGCCTTCCAGATAAGACGCTTCGGCCTCTGGGGTGCGCCGGGGAGCAGGAATGTGGTGGGTGAGCACCAGATGCTTGACCCCTGCTTTCGCGGCAATTTCAGCGGCCTCCAGGGTGGTGGTGTGGTACTTGGCCGGGTTGGTCACCTGAATGGCAAGCTCGGGGTTCTCTGCGGCAATCTGATCCAGCCATTTCTTGTTGTACGCATCATGGACCAGCAGGTCGGCGTTCTGGCTGTGAATCACCATGTTTTCCACAGGACGGGTGTCTCCAGAGACCACCACGGTTTTGCCCCTGTACTCGAATTTCAGCCCGATGCAGGGCTTGACTGGACGGTGATCCACCTCGAAAGCCGTGACTTTGAGCCCATCCTGATCGTACAGTACCCCGTTGTCCGATTCGGTGTATTCGATCAGGGCTCCGTCGGTGTCGGATTTGTTGTAACTGAGCCTCAGGTCAATGTCGTAACCCAGCGCATCATGGTACTTCTGGATGATCTGCCGGGTGTTGGTGGGACCGTACACCTTCATGGCGTTTTTGCGACCATCGATGATGCCCACATGGGTGCGCCAGCTGCTGATGAACAGGTCCAGAAAACCTCCGTTGTGGTCGTAATGGTGGTGGGTGAAGAACACATGCTCGATGCGCTGGGGCATGATGCTGCTCTCGATGAGCTGACGGACCACTTCGCCACCGGAGTCCACCAGAAAGACCTTGCCAGCAGCAATGACCGCCACCGAAGGTTTGGCTGCCCCACGGTACGCTCTGGGCGTGCCGGTTCCGAGGATCACCACAGAGAATTCTTCAGGGTCGATGGAGCGCACGAAGTTGGGTTCAATGAATTCCTGATAAGACATGAAAGCAGTTTATCTGCTCGTGTGGGGTTTCCCACCAGAGGTCCAGTCATGGTGTAGGGTCAGCGCAAAGTCTGACTTGTGGCAGGTCACTTGAAAAAGCGTTCAGCGATCAGCTTTCAGCAAAAAGCTCACCAAAAGGCTTTTGCAAACAGCAAAACAAAAAGACACAAAATGAATCCCACTTAGACGTTCAGTTCAAAAGGCAGCCAGAAAACTGTCCTTATGGCTGACGGCTGACCGCTGACAGCTGATGGCTCTTGGTGTTGGCATGGCCCGACAGCGACTTTGCGCTGACCCTGAGTCATGGTGCTTCAGCCCTCCTTAACAAAGAGAATTTCTGACAGTGTTGGCTTTGTGTGTTGAAGAAACTGCAAGAATGATTCACTGGATGCTCAACACCTTAAAAGTGCATTGGAAAGCCCTGCTGATCTGGTTGCTGGGCATTTTGCTGCCCCTTCTGGGGGTCGGTTTGATTGCAGAAGATTTGCTGGACAAAGAACCCTTCACCTTTGAAGAGCCTTTCATGCGCTGGCTGAACAGCCATTCCACCCCTTTTCTGGACGCTCTGGCCATCACCCTCGGGGTGGTGGGCAGCATCAAGATCATCGGCCCGATCAGTGTCTTGATTTGCGTGTTTGCCCTGCAGCATCGCAGGGCTTATGGGGTTTATTTTTTGCTGTCCACACTGGGTGCAGGTCTCCTCAATGTGATTGTCAAAGTGGTTTTCAATCGCCCGAGACCCCAGTTCTGGGAATGGCTGGTCAATGAACCTGCGGCCAGCTTCCCGAGTGGACATGCCATGTACTCTGCGGCCCTGTCTACAGCCCTGATCGCCCTGCTCTGGCACACCCGTTACCGGCTGCACATGCTGATTCTCGGGGTGCTGTTTGCCGTATCGGTGGGCATCAGTCGCATTTATCTGGGGGTGCACTATCCCACCGACGTGGTTGCAGGATGGGGAGCAGGCATGGCGTGGTCTCTGGCCCTCTGGCGCATCCTCAAAAGCCGCTGGCAAACCCACCCGAGCCGCACCGTGCCTGCCCAACCTGCAACCGCCGATCAGCTTGATCAGGCTTGACGCCAGAGTTCATACTGCCCCAGCTCTCCTTTTTGCCAGCCCAACTTCTGGGCGATGGGGGAAATCAGGTGCTCGGGGAACACCGGGATGGCTTGAAATTTCTGAATCCCTGTGAGGGCAGCGATGGCTTGCAGCAAACGTGTGGCCTGTCCCTGTCTGCGGGCAGGTGCAGCCGTAACCAGTGTGCGCAAATAAGCTTGTTCTCCAGCCAGAGAAACGATGGCCACACTGTCTTGCAATCGAAAAGCTCTGGCTGTGGGGGGCAGGCTGATGAGGGTGTCTGCAGAAATTTGCCAGGGCAAGTCAACCTCTCCATGAAGTCGCAAAAAGGCCACTGCCTCTTGCAGAGGAATGGACTGCAACTCAGGGTTTGCCACAGCAGGCACTTCGCCAGAGTAACCGGGCAGGCTCTGGCGGATTTCAAAGCCGTTCTTGAGGTAAAGCTGCACCGCTTTGATGTTGCTCTGGAAGACCTCCAGAATCAGCAGGTCTTTGCGTTCCAGTGCAGGTTGCATGAAGGCTTCGGTGAGCAGTTGACCCACACCCTGTCCCCGGAACTCGGGGTACACCCCGAGCCCGGCAAGGCGGGTGCGGTTGTCACGTCTGGCGGTCAGGGACAGACCGGCAGGTTGACCGTTCACTTCGGCCACCAGACTTTCGGTCAGGTCAATGTGCTCGGACCGCAGGCGGTAAGCAAACATTTTCAGGTCGTTGGGGATGGGCACCAGATACCCTTGAAAGGCACCCACAAAAATGGCATTGAGTTGCTGCAAAGTGTAATCGGTGGCGGGGCGCAAATTCACTGGGGACATGGGCAAGATTCTGACATGGCAGGCAGGGTGGTGGCTCTAAGCCAAATGGTGCATCTGCCTTAGGCCAAATGGAACACCAGAAGAATTGTGATTGATGGTTTTGATTTCTGAAGCTGATTTTGACAGTTCAAACTTCAAAAGGCGTCGCTTGATGGCAGGGAAAGGGGCAAGACAAAAAGCCTTTTCATTTACCGGTAAAAGAGAAATTCCTGCAATCCGGCGTGATTTTTGGGTTTTGGGGTTGTGAATTGTGGACCGGTAAAGCTGGGTTTGTGGTGGGGGTCTTGAAAACGCTCTCATTGCTCCTTACCATGACTGCATAGCAAAACAATTTTACCGCTAAAGGTCTGTGGTCCTCTGGCGCAGGGTTTCCACATGTGGTGGTCTGGTCTGCAAATTTTACCGGTAAAGTTTTTGGCTCTGTCGTGGGCAGATCATCGTGTCTGCAACATGACACAGGGGAGGAACACGTGAAACGCAAAACCCAAATCATGTTTGGACTCGGGCTCACACTGGCACTGGTGGCGTGCGGAACCAGCACCAAACCCGACACCAAGCCCACCATCACTCTGGATGCCACACCCACCTCACTGCCCAAAGGCGGAGGCAAAGTCACCCTGACCGCCACCGTCAAAGACGACAAAGGCATCAAAAAAGTCGAGTTCTACAATGGCGGTGCAACCCCATTTGCCACCGACACCACAGCTCCCTACAGTGTTGACAGCACCATCACCACCGACACCACCTTCACGGCCAAGGTGTACGACACTGCAGATCAAGTCACCACCTCTGCTCCCGTTTCTGTCACGGTTTCCACCGCGCTCTGGGAAGACAACTTTGATGGTGCAGCCCTCGACACCACCAAATGGGGTTACCAGCTTGGCAACGGTTTCGGCTCTGGTGCCGGATATGTTGCAGGGTGGGGCAACAACGAACTGGAATACTACACCGACCGTGCCCAGAACGTCAGCCTCAAAGATGGCAACCTGGTGATCACAGCCCTCAAAGAGAACTACAAAGGCGATGCCAACGGCACCATGCAGGATTTCACCTGGACCTCGGGGCGCATCCGCACTGCTGGGAAATTCAGCCGCACTTACGGCAAATTTGAGATCCGTGCAAAATTGCCTGCTGGAAAAGGCCTCTGGCCCGCCATCTGGATGCTGCCCGAGGACCAACCAGACAACCCCTACGGCACCTGGGCCGCCAACGGTGAAATCGACATCATGGAAGCCTGGGGCAGCAAACCCGGCAAAGTGGCCCACACCATCCACTACGGGGGCATGTGGCCCAACAACGTCTACTCTGGTGAGGAGTTCGAGTTCCCCAATGCTGGACGCATTGACGAGTGGCACACCTACACCCTTGAGTGGCGTTCCAACGAAATCAAATGGTTTGTGGACGGCAAACTGGCTGCCACCCGCACCCAGTGGTGGAGCTCCAAAGCCAACCCACCCAAGAGCGACGCAGACCTGAACGCCTGGCCTGCACCTTTTGACAAGCCTTTCTACCTGTTGCTCAACCTGGCTGTGGGCGGAAACTTCGATGGCAACCCCGATGCCAACACCCCAACCAAAGCCGAAATGCTGGTGGATTACGTCAAAGTCTGGTCTCTGCCTGATGAAAACCGCAACCCCGGTCCCCGTCCAGACATGACCTACCCATGGACGCCCAAACCTGCACGTCCCCCTCTGGAAGATGGCAACTTGATTTACAACCCTTCTTTCGACTGGGCTGCCAACGATCCACGCATTGACGCCACCACCACCACCCTTGCCGGAGCAGATCAATCGCACTTCTGGACCTCTTACAACACCGACGATGCTGCCATGGCTTTCTCCAACGATGCTGCCAACGGCAAAGCCCTGAAAGTGGACATCACCAAACCTGGCACCGTGAGCTACGGTGTGCAGGTCCGTCAGGACGGCATCAACATCCAGAACCTCAAGAAGTACGAAGTCAGCTTTGACATCTGGGCCAGTGCTGCCCGCAACATCATGGTCAAAGTGGGTGGCGGTCCCGACCGTGGATACGCTGCTTACTCGGGTGAGCAGACCGTGGCTGTGGGCACCACCAAAGAACGCAAAACCCTGAAATTTGACATGCTGGCCACCAGCGATGCTGCTGCAAGACTGGAATTCAACCTTGGCAATGCTGGAACCAACACCGTCTGGATTGACAACGTGTCCGTGAAAGCGGTGGGCGACATCGCCATCCGTCAACCCAAGGCCGATGGCAACCTGATTTACAACGGTGATTTCTCTGCAACCGACCCCGCTGCTCCCGGCATTGGTGGTGTGGCAGGCTCTGACTACTGGTCCTTCTGGGAAAATGGCAACAACGGTGTGGTCAACAGCATTGTGGATGGCAAGTTCAAACTTGCAGTGGCCCACGTGGATCCTGCCAACGACTGGCACATCCAGTTCATGCAGGAAAACGTTCCGGTGTTCTCTGGCAAGTCTTACACCCTGACCTTCACCGGTTCGGCTTCCAAAAACATCAGCGTTCCGGTGATTGTGGGTGAAAAAGGTGGCAGTTACCAGAGGTACCTTGATGCCAAAGCCAACCTGACCACCACACCTCAAACATTCAGCTACACCTTCACTGCTCCAGTCACCAATTACGCTGCCATGCTGCAGATTCTGGAAGCTGTTGGGCAAGCAGGAGACAGTTACGACCTGATCTTTGACGACTTCAAACTGGTTCAGAACCCCTGAGTTTCTCCAGAGCTTCAAAGTCCCGGAACATTTCCGGGACTTTTTGCTGAGGAAAGCCCACCAGAGCTGAACACGATCAAGCCAGAGCATCTCCCATATACAGGTTTTGGATCGGGTGGTGTTTGAGCAAGCAGAAAATGCTTTTTGGGTCTTCAAATTGTGTACAGTAACAATCAGCACAACATCAAGCTTTTTTGTATGCTCCGTTCAATCTCCAGCCTGTTCTGGCAAGCCAATCTGCAAGAGGAATCCCATGACCAAACCTGCCATCACCCTCAGTGAAATTGCCCGCATTGCTGGAGTTTCAAAAATGACCGTGTCCAACGTCATCAATGGAAAGAAAGGCGTGGCAGAGGACACCCGGCAACGCATTCTGGAAGTGATTCAGGAAACCGGATATGTGGCCAACCGTTCGGCCCGCAACCTGGCTTCCGGGCGCACCCGCACCATTGGTCTGGTGGTGCCCAAATTGAACTCCAATTACACCCTGTACATCGGTGAAATTCTGCGTGGTGCTGGGGATGCTGCAGACCGTCAGCACTGGGATTTGCTGGTCTGCACCACCAGCGACGACGAAGAACGGGAACTCCGGCGCATTCAGGCTCTGGCCACTGGCCTTGCCGATGGGATTCTGGTGCTTTTGCCCAGAGCCGAACAGACCTACCTGTCTTTCTTGCAAGACACCCACATTCCAGTGATCACGCTGGACCACGGCCTCATCGAAACCCCTTTGCCTTCCATTGATGTGGACAACCACACCGGAGGCAGGCTGGGCACCCAGCATCTGGTGGACCTCGGGCACAAACGGATTGCTTTTGTGGGTGGAACCTATTCCAGAGCCCATCTGGAACGCCTCTCTGGTTATCAGGAGGTGCTCAGGGAAAACGGTTTGCCCATTGATCCTGACCTGATGGTGCACGGGGACTACTCCCAGCCCAGCGGTTTTCAGGCTGCCGAGCGCTTGCTGGACCTTCCAGAGCCTCCCACTGCCATTTTTGCCATTTCAGACGCCATGGCTTTTGGTGTGATGGAAGCTGCAGGTCGCAGGGGCCTCAGGATCCCCGAGGATGTGTCTCTGGTGGGCTTCGATGACATCCCGATGGCCAACTGGGTGCATCCGCGCCTCACCACCATCCGGCAACCGCTGTACCAGCTTGGAGAAACGGCCATCAACCTGATCATTTCCCTCACCGATGGGGACGCTTTGCCGGGTCAAAGGATGATGCTTCCGGTGGAACTGGTGGTCCGCAACTCCACAGGAAAACCAGAGAAATGAAGGCCAATTTGTTTGACTTTATCTGCCGCAAATGACGTGTCAAAAGTGGAAAAGTTGGAATTTGTGCCTCATTACAAAATCTGAACTGAAGACAACCTGAATGCAACCCTCTGGCTGATAAGGTGACGTCATGGATTGGTTGATTCTCTCAGTGATCATGCTTCTGCTGGTGGCCAGCATTTACCTGTTGTACCGCATCACCAACCCACCTGAACTCCACCAGAGGCCCTCGGTGCACCAGATGAGGCAAGAACGGTACAGTCGGAAAGACCCCTGATTTTGCACACTGCAAACTTCAAGACCCCCTGAAACCTCAGGGGGTCTTTCGTTGATGGTTCAGTCAGGGCTTCAAGAGGCCAGACGCATCAGGAGCAGCACCAGAACGCCCCCTGCAGCAGCGGTGATCAGTCCTGCTGGACGGATTTTCTTGAGGAAAATCAGCAAACCCAGACCGGTCAGGGAAACCAGCGTCAGGAAACCTGCGGAGAGGTCAATCACCCATTTCCAGAGGGGGCTGGTGTCCCGTCCTTTGTGCAGGTCGTTCATGACCGCCACGGCCCCCTGTGCATCCACGTTGACGGTGTATTTTCCGGTGCCCATCTCGATGAAGACATCGGCAGCATAACCGGGTCCATGGAAAGCCACCGAAGCCTGCTGCTCGTCACTCTGGTAACCGTCATCGGCCACACTGCCCTTGACGTTGTGGGTGGCCCGCACGTGTTCCACCACCTTCAGCCAGTTCACCTGATTTCCGGTTTTCCAGCCCTCTGGGAGGGTTCCAGAGTACTCCTGCCGGGTTTCCACGTTGCCGAACACCCAATCGGGATGGTTCAGGGTGATGCCAGTCACCGAGAAGAACAGCACAATCAGCAAACTGAACATCGAAATGTACACGTGCAGCCAGCGGAAAAGGCCATAGGTTCTGGTCTTGAGGGGACGGGCTTTGCGTGCAGCCCCGGTTTTGGCTGGAGGGTTATTTTCTCTTGCGGAGCTCAATGGACACATCCTTCAGCTCGCCATCCGAGCCCAGACTTTGTTTGGCTGGACTGTTGCCGATGGTGACTTTTTTGCGGACCAACTGGTAAGGGCCGTGTTCTCGGGCCTCTTCCACACAGATGTAGTAGTCTCCCTGATCGACCAGCGCTTTCTTGTCGTTTTTGCCGTCCCAGACCACCGTGTACTTGCCTGCATTGCGGGTCGGACTGGAAACAGTGGCGACCAGATCGCCCCCATCTTTGGCCTGACGGGTGGCTTCTCCCTGTGCCCAACGGCGCAGGTCACGCACCCAGCGCATGCCTTTGGCAGAAGTCAGCATCCACAAACTGACCGTGCGCACCGGATAACCGCTCTCGTTCTCGATCCACACCGCCACATAAGGACGGTTGTAACGCCCACCAGAGGGTTGTTCCAGTTCAAAGCTGATGGCCATTTCCAGATCATCGTTGAACTTGCTGTTTTTGGTGGCGCTCTGGGCAAACGCCATGCGTCCTACCAAAAGGGTGGATGCCAGAGCGGCACTGCGGGTCAGGAAGTTTCGGCGGGAAAGGTAACGGGATTTTGGTTCACTCATGGGATCACCTCGGGAAGAAAGGACAGGGAAAGGAGGACGGAGGAAAAAGTTCACGGATCAGGAAGCACATGTTGTTTCCAGAGGGCATTGCTGAAGGCTTGCTGGTCTTCACGAACCAACAGGCATCCCACTCCGGGCAGTTGGTCTGCCAGAGACAGGCTTTCGGCCACGGGAAGCACACTGAAGGCGGTGGCCAGCACATCCGCAGTGGCACTGTCTGATGCAAGCACCGACACCCCCACCACTTCGGAAACCGGCCAACCAGAGGTTGGGTGAATCAGATGGGAATGCCACGCTTCACCCACCTGAAAGCCCCGATGGGTGTTTCCACTGGTGGCAAAGCCCTGGCCTTGCAGCTTCAGGCGGCAAAACGGCGGCAGGTTGTCGGCCTTTGCAAAAGGATGGGCCACATCCACCTGCACCCCCCTGTGCCCGAGGTGCCTCAGGTCCCCTCCGATGTTCACCAGCACCGATTCCACACGGGGACTCTGGAAGGCTTTTTCACAGGCCAGATCCACAATCCTCCCTTTGGCAAACCCATTGAAGTTCAGGGGCAAAGGGGTAAGCTTGCGGGCTTTGTGGCCCTCCGCCTCCCACATGGGCTGGGTGAGTGCGTTCAGGGTCTCCTGAATGGCGGATGGCTCTGGTGGACAGCCCTGTTGTGCTGCGGTTTTCCAAAGCTGGGTCAAAGCATCCACCCCCGGATGAAAAGCCTTTGAGGTCATTTCCATCCAGAACAGACCCTCAGAGAGGAGCCAGAGGAGGTCTTCTGACACATCAAGCCATGTGGCTCTGGAACTTTGCCAGAGGTTCAGTTCACTGTCTGCCAGAAAACGGCTGTAGATGTTTTCCAGACGCTCAATTTCCAGCAGCATCTGGGTTTCTGCAAACCGGGCATCCTTTGCAGAGGGGGCCACAATGTGCAGGTGCAGGTCGGTGCCCAAAACCCCTTCATAATGCTGTTCCAGATGGTGGGTTCTCTGGCGTGAGGTCCACGACCAGCGGTCCAGAAACCGGTTCAACCACAATGATTGTGCAGGTGTGCCCATCGAAACTCCCCCTGAAAAGGCCTGTGCTTCTCAGGGGGAAGTCTAGTTTTCTCGGGTTAAAAAGCGGTTACGGTCATTTCAAGTCCCCGAGAGGGTCTGGTTGCGGCCCCGTGCTTTGGCTTCCAGCAAGAGCAGATCGGCACTGAGCATCCACTTGTTCAGGTCGCCCTGAAGTTGCACGGTTCCCCCGGCCACCCCCACCGAAAAACCCACTGCAAACCCGAGTCGGTCCTGACTGAACAGGCGCATTTTCTGCCGGACGCGGTTCAGGATGCCCTGCGCCTGCTCTGGGGTGCAGTTGTACAGGAACACCATGAATTCATCGTTGCCCCAGCGCACCATGTCGTCTTCGCCACGCAATTGTTTGCGGATCAGGGTGGAGATCAGTTTCAGTGCCCGGTCTCCCACCTCGTGGCCATTCTTCTCGTTGATTTTGCGAAAGTGGTCCAGATCCAGCAGGCACACCGTGACAGGCAATTGCTGTCTGCTGGACAGGCTTTCATAACGGTTCACGATGGCTGGGACGGCCCTCTGGTTGCTCGCTCCGGTCAGGGGGTCCACATTCAGTTGGGCTTGCATGGCGTGTTGCCGTGCTGCGTACTGAATCACGTACTTTGCAGCCTGCACCGAGGTTTCCAGAGCGTGCTGCTGGGCGGGTACCTCGCTGAAATAGAAAGTCACCCGGCAAGAGGGTCTGCCCTCCAGATAAACTTTTTCTTCACGCTGGACGGTGGTGCTCTGGCCCATCAGGAGGGGTTCTTCGGTGTCAAAGCGCAAACCGACCAATTCGGGAACAATGTGCTGGATGTTGTGCAGCAGGCTCTCGGACAGTTCTTCCAGTTGGAAGTTTTGCTGCTGGTTGCGCTGTTCCAGCATGGACAAGAGGGCATTGTTGAAGCTGAGGAATTGCCTCTGGGCCAGTTTCTGGTGGTTGCGCAAGGCCAGCACCAGAGCCCCGATGCCCAGAAACACCCCGTAAAAAATCAGGATGCTGAGGGGTTGTGGCACTTCCTGTTGCTGCACCACCAGCAGCACAAACAATGAAGCGGTGATGGGGGTCAAGCTGTCCCGATGTCGGGCCTCTTCCAGACGCACCCCAGAGGCGAGCGCTGCACAGATCAGGGTGTAAATCAGCAACCCATCTGGAATGGTCCGCTCGGGCTCTACCATGAACGTTTCGGTCAGGTGGGTGATCAAGAGTCCCAGCAAAGCCACAATCCAGATGGACCTGCCCAGACTGGTGCGCCCTTCAATGAACGACTGGATGGAAGGCAGGGCCAGACCCAGCAGCATGAGGTCCAGCACAGGGTACAGCGCGGTCCAGTGGACCTCTGGCAGCAGGGTCAGGGTGGCCAGCACCCCGAGCAGCATCGGCAGGTACACGCTGAGGGCCATGCCAGAGCGCCACTTTTCGTCCTGCCTGAACAGTTGCACCCCCCACAGGCCGTAGGCCAGCAGGTTCAGCAGGTGTCCGACCACCGGAACATCCAGAAAAAAGGCCACCTGAGCCACGCTGAACAGGATCACCCCCAGTTTCCCGAGACCCCAGTTCAGGGTGATGGGGGTGTTCACGAAGGCCACCAGCACCACCAGCAAGGGCAAGGTCCAGAGCCAGCTCTGGTGGTTTCCGGGAAAAGCCAGGCCCAGCCCTCCCAGCACAAACAACCCTGCCCATTTGAAAGTTTGCAGACGGTCTGGATTCAACTTCAGCACAGGGGACCTCATTCTGGAAAGGCTCACGTTTCAGACGAAAAACATCCCGTTTCAGATGTTGTACAGCATAGGCCTGATGGTGTTACCGATTTCTGACAGCTCTCATCTGCCTGTGATTTTTAAACCCAGTGTAGAAAAAATTTTCATTTTTGTGGCCTTTTCCAGAGTTCCCTGTGACAGACAGTCTTTTCTTTGACCGGTTTTTTCAGAGGCTTTGCTTTTTGAAAGGCCCTTGATTTCCATGTCCCAGACACAAATACTGAAGTCAAACATCACAGCAAAACATTTCCGGGAGGTTCCCTCAAACCTTCCAGAGACGGTGTGTTCTTCGAAAAAGATCCACCAGAAAGGATCCCATGAAAAACCAGCTCATCCTGCTTGGCCTCTTGATTGGAACGTCATCCGCACAGGGCCTCAAAGATCTGGCAGCACCGCGAAATCTGGATGTGGGCGCAGCCATCAACATGTTCCAACTCATGGACAACCCCGATTACACCGACATCCTTGAAAAAGACTTCAACGTGGTGGTTGCCGAAAACGCCATGAAGATGGACGCCAGCCAGCCCCAGAGGGGAGAATTCAATTTTGCCCTCGGAGATTTGCTTTCCAGTTATGCCCAGAAGAACAACATGAAACTGCGTGGGCACACCCTGCTCTGGCACGAACAGGTCCCCAAATGGATGACGGACGGCAACTTCGGCAAAGATGAACTGGAAGAGGTCATGAAAAACCACATCCAGACGGTGGCCAGCCATTACAAAGGCAGGGTTTACGCGTGGGATGTGGTCAATGAAGCCATCTCTGACTCGGGAGGCATGAGGGACACCCTGTGGCGCAGAACCCTCGGGGACGATTTCATTGCGAGGGCTTTCCGGTATGCCAGAGAAGCCGACCCCAACGCCAAGCTGTTTTACAACGACTACAACAGCGAAACCATGAACCGCAAATCCAACGACATTTTTGAGATGGTCAAAAAACTCAAGGCCGATGGGGTCCCCATCGATGGGGTGGGCATGCAAATGCACCTGACGCTGGTGGCCCCGCCCAGCATCACGGAAATCCAGCAGAACATGAAACGCCTTGAAGGCCTCGGGTTGGAGGTGCACATCACCGAATTTGATGTGCGAACCACCGGATTCATGGGCACTGTGGCAGAGCGCAATGCAGCCACAGCCAAACTGTACAAAGATGTGGTGAATGTCTGCTTGCAGGCCAAGAACTGCACCACATTCATCGTGTGGGGTGTGACGGACGGGCAATCGTGGCTGAAAGCTGGATCTCCCTTGATGTGGGACGCTTTCTTCAAGCCCAACCCAGCATATTTTGCTGTTCAGGAAGCCTTGCAGGGGAAATGAAAGTTTCGAAAGTCTGACCCATAAGCCAAATGGCCCACGGTGAGCGGTTTCCGGGGGCCATTTGTAAGCAATGGTTCATTTCGAGGGAACGCTTTCAGAGATAATGACCGTAACTTCCAAGTACGCAACACCGGATGGGCGCACAAGGTTTAGATTGTGGGCCTGTTTTATTTGGAAGGTAGAGGAGCAAAGTATGCCAGTAGGTCGAGTCAAGTGGTTTAACGCAGAAAAAGGATTTGGATTCATCGAGCACCCCGGCAACCCCGACGTGTTCGCCCATTACAGTGCCATTAAGAGCCAGGGCTTCCGCAAGCTCAACGAAGGCGACGAAGTTGAATTCGAAGTTGAAGAAGGCCAACGCGGCAAAGGCCCACAAGCCAAAAACATTGTGGTGACCAAAGCTGCCCCCGAGAGCGGCAACAGCCGTCCCCAGCGCCAATCCCGCTGGTAAGCACCTGAAACTTCAAAACCCGGTCTTCAAGACCGGGTTTTTTTGTGCTGTTTTGCTGACCCATCAGAGCGCAAATTCAACGCGTTTCCACTGGGGACCGAAACCCTCGGGTTCATGGGTGATCACCACCACGGCCCGTTTTCCAGCGCTCTGGTCCAGAGCTTTGAGGGTTCGGGCTGCGGTGCGCGCATCGAGGTGGGCGGTGGGTTCATCCAGCAGCAGAAACGGGGAAGGGCGCAGCAAAGCCCTCAAAAGTTGCAGGCGGGCTTTTTCGCCCCCAGAGAGGTTGCGTCCTCCCTCTCCCAGCAGGGTTTCAGGGGCAAGGTCTTCTGGTAAATCCAGTTGCTGGACCAGCCGTTCATCAAACCCCCCGAGGTTTTCCTGTAAAGAGGCGTCCAGCAGGTAAGGCTCTTGCGGTGCCCATGCAAACAGTTCGCCTCTGGAGGTGTTTCCAGAAAGGTCTTGCCCGTCCAGTGTGGCTTCTCTGGCTTCCAGAGGTCGGAACCCCAGCAGTTTTTCAAAGAGGGTGCTTTTTCCCGCTCCACTCGGGCCAGTGATCAGGATGCGGTCGCCGGGTTTCACAGTCACCTGTGCTCCAGAGGGCAAAACAAAGGCAAGGGTTTCACCTGTGGGTGCCGTTTGAAGCTGTTCAGGAGCAGGCTCTGGCAACCGGATCAAAGTCACTTTCACCTGCTCGGTGACACTGTTCAGGAAAGCCACCTGCACATCACTGGCAGCCACCAGACCCAACCAGAGGCCTGCCATCCACACCTCTGGCACCTGCGAGAGGGCAATCTGCCACAGCAAAAAGGCCAGCGTGCCTCCCAGTGCCAGTTCACGGACCACCAGAGCGGTGGTTTGCACCCGCTTGATCTGCACTTCCAGCATGCGGATCTGGGCATCAAGGGTTTCGGTTTGCTGTTCCAGAGGCAAATTCAGAAAGCGAAGTTCGATTTTGTGGGCCAGCTGCAAGCGGTGCTGCTGGCTTCTCTGGTGCCTGAGGGTTTGCAGGCTCTGGGCCAGAGGAAACAGATTTCTTCTGATCCAGAAGGGCAAAACCACCAGCATCAAAAAGGCCACACCAGACCAGAGCAAGGCACCCTGAGTGCCCACAATCAAAAACAGCCCAACCCCACCGAGCACCGTCACCGTCCAGACCACCACCGCAGGCAGGGTGACGGTCAGAAAGCGGTTTTGCAGGATTTCGGTGTCGCGCCGGATGCTTTCCAGTTGATCGTGCCGTTCTTTGCCCAGCAAACGGTAGGTGGAGTTCACCAGAAAAGACCGCATCACCTGCAAACGGGTGGTTTCGATGCGCTGCAAGGTGACTTCATGGGACATCAACCGTTCTGCATAACGCAACGCTGCCCGCCCAATCCCGAAAAACCGCACGGTGGTTACGATGGGCATCAACAGCAAAATCGTCTCGGGGCGTTCCCACGCTCTGGAGAGCAGGTATCCGCTGGAGGTCATCAGACCCACCCCTAAAAGGGCCATCAGGACACTGCTCATGACCGCCAGAATCACATTACCCATGGATGGCCTCCTTTTGCAGCGCTTTCCCGAGATCAAGTTGTACAGCACCTTTGAACGATAACCCTTTGCGGTGGGTGATCAGCACGGTGGTTTTGCCCTGCATCAGGCTCTGGATGACGGGCTTCAGGTGTTGCTCGGTGGTCAGGTCCAGATGGGCGGTCGGTTCATCCAGAACCAGCAAGGTGGCAGGCTTCAGGAAAGCCCTTGCCAGAGCCAGCCTTGCCCGTTCCCCTGCCGAGAGGTTCAAGGCCCCTTCGCTGAGGGTCAGGTCAAGGCCACCCCGTTGCTGCAAGGCATCCCACAAGCGGGCTTTTTGCAGGGCGTCTGTCAGTTCAAGGTCGGTGGCCTTTTCCCATGCAGCTTTCAGGTTGTCCCGAACCGTGCCAGAGATGAACACTGGATGCTGGGACAGGTAAATCACCTGTTTTCTCAGGTGCTCTGGGTGGATGTCCTCAATGGGGCAACCGTTCAGGCGCACTTCTCCAGCCTGAGGGGTCCTGAGGCCCAGCAGGACCCCGACCAGCGTGGTTTTCCCTGATCCACTCGGGCCAGAGAGGTTTAAAATCCCGCCTGAAGGCACGGAAAAACCCACATGGTCCAGCAGGGTTCCACTGCCCACATCCACACGGAGGTCCTTGACCTGAATTTCAGGGGCTGTTTGCAGCACATCCTGACGCCCAGACTTTTCAGGGACAGCTTTTTGCAAGGCAAGCACTTCTGGCAGAACGGCTTTTGCTTCCATGAAAGCGTGGTGTTCGCTGCCCAGATTGCGCAGGCCCATGAAAAACTCTGGGGTGAGCAGCAGCACGTACAGGGCCGGGAAGTAAGCCATCTCGTCCTGAAAGACCCGGATGCCAATGGCCACCGCCACCATCGCTGTGCCCAGAGTGGCCCCGAGTTCCAGCACAAATCCTGAAAGGAAAGCCACCCGCAGCACCTTCATGGTGCGTTCGCGCAAGGTGGCGTTGGTGCTCTGGAGTTCCTGAAGGTGTTTTTGTTGCCATCCGTAAGCCCGGATGATCGGCAGGTTGGCCATGGTCCGCACAAAGTGGGTGCTCAGGCGGCTCAGGCTGCGGAATTGTTGCTGCTGGTAATTCTGCGCTGCGTACCCGATCAAGACCATGAACACCACCACCAGAGGCCCCATGACCGCCAGAACCACCCCGGAAAGCCAGTCGTGGTACACCATCATCCCCAGAGTCATGACGGCCAGAATCGGACTGCCCACCGCAGCGGGCAGGAAACGCTCGTGGAACTTCATGACCTGTTCGATGCCCTCATCCAGCACGCTGAGGGTTTTTCCAAGGGTCTCTTCCTGAGCACCGTCCAGATTTTGCTGTTTCAAACCCTGAAAAAGTTCCTGTCGCCACTGTATTTTGATGCTCTGGGCCATGCGGAACACCAGAAAGTCCCTCAGGTGCAAGAGGGCACCACGAACCGCCCAGAACACCCCGATCAGCACCAGAGCCCCAACTTCAAAAGGCTTCTGGTTGAGGAGGTCCGTCAACACCCGTGCAGCGCAGAACCACAGGGCCAACGTCAACAGGCCATGCAGTCCAGCGAAAAAGGCACTGGTCAGGGCAAGCCGTCTGGTGCCTGCACGGGTGAGGAAACCGTTCACTTCAGTAGCCCCCCTCAAGCGTTTGCGGGGTGACCCTCTGGCGGAACACCCAGTAGGTGTAGGCCTGATACCCGAGGACGATGGGCAGCAAAGTCACGGCCACGATGCTCATCACTTGCAGGGTGTAAGGGCTGCTGGAACTGTTTCGAATGGTCAGGTGGTACTCGGCCCCGAGGCTGCTGGGCATCACGTTTGGAAAGAGGCCCTCAAAGGCAACCACCGTGGCAAACAGGATCATCAGGCCACCCGAGATGAAAGCCAGCCCATCGTTTTTGATTTTCAGGGCAATCGGAATGATCAGGAAGCTGAGGATCGCCAGCAAAGGCAGGGTTCCGGGCACCAGACCCATCCCATCAAACAGGTTGGTCTGGCTGCGTCCCAGCCATGCGAAGACCGCCAGCAGGATTCCCGCAGGGAGCCAGAAGTTTTCAGCGGCTTTGTGGGCTTTCAGGCGCACGTTGTCGGTGGTGCGCAAAGTCAGGAACAGTGCCCCGTGCAAAATGAACACCACCACCGCCACCAGCCCCCCGAGCAGGGCGTAAGGATGGAAAATCACATCCAGACCGCCCACCATGTTCTTGCTGGCATCAATCGGCAGGCCACGCACAATGTTGGTGATGATCAATCCCCACATGAAGGCAGGCAGGAAGGACCCCACGAAAATCAGCAGGTCACACAGGTTCTTGCGGCTCTGGCGGTGCACTTTGCCTCTAAACTCGATCCCAGCAATCCGCACAATCAAGCCAATCAGGATCAGGAACATCGGCAGGTAAAAGCCGCTGAACAGGGTGGCGTACCACTCGGGGAAGGCCGCGAACATGGCTCCGGCTGCCGTGATGATCCACACCTCGTTGGCGTCCCAGAAAGGACCCATTGAATTCAGGATCACCCGTTTCTCGGTGTCGTTGCGTCCCAGAATGGGCAGCAGCATCCCCACCCCGAAATCAAAGCCTTCCAGAAAGAAATACCCGATGAACAGCACGGCAATCAGCACAAACCACAGGGCTTGCAGGTCCATCATTTCACCTCTCCAAGGCGGCGACCCCCCGAGACAGGTGGGGTGGGAGACTCGGGCTCGGCTTCGGTGTCTGTGGGAACATTCAGAGCGTAACGGCGAATCAGGATGAAATTCACCACAGCCAGAATGGCGTACAGCACAGTGAACCCGATCATGCTGATCCACACATAAGTGGTGGTGATGTTGGGGGAGACCCCCTCGGCGGTTTTCAGCAGGCCATACACCACCCACGGTTGACGGCCCATCTCGGTGACAATCCAGCCTGCACTGTTGGCGATGTAAGGTCCGAACAGCAAGACCAGAGCACTGCCCAGCAACAGGCGGTTGGTGGTCAGGGTGCCCCTCCACCACGACCACAGGCCCCACAAGCTCAGCAGAATGAACGCCATGCCCAGACCCACCATGATGCGGAAAGCCCAGTACAGGATCGCCACAGGAGGGACGTAATTTCCGGGGCCGTATTTGGCCTCTAGGGTTTTTTGCAGTTCTTCGATGCCGCGCACTTCGCCGGTGGTGTTGTTGTGGGCCAGCACGCTGAGCAGGATCGGCAGTTTGATTTCACGCAGGGATTCCCCTTTCTCCTGATCGATGATGGCAAACAGGGAGAAAGAAGCCGGTTCTTCGGTTTTCCACAGGGCCTCCATGGCAGCGAGCTTCATGGGCTGGTTTGCCGCCACATGCTGGGCTTGCTTGTGTCCGGTGGTGGCCGCCATGATCGAGAACACCGCACTGAAAATCAAAGCCACCTGAAAGGACTTCTGGAACAGCTCGGGGCGGTTTTTGCGCAGCAGGTGGTAGGCACTGATGCCCAGCACGAAAAATCCGCCGGTGATGTATCCGCCGACCAAGGTGTGGGGGACCTGACTCTGGACCTGCTCGCTCATCACGATGGCGAAGATGTCTGAGAGCATGGGCTTGCCGTTTTGCATGGTGTATCCGACCGGCATCTGCATCCATGCGTTGGCCACCAGAATCCAGATGGCAGAGAAAGTGGACCCCAGAGCCACCATCCAGATGCTCAGGAGGTGGATGGGTTTGGGCAGGCGGTTCCAGCCAAAGAGCCAGAGGCCCAGAAAGGTGGATTCCAGAAAGAAAGCCATCAGGGCTTCGATGGCCAGAGGCACCCCGAAGATGTCTCCCACAAAGCGGGAGTATTCGCTCCAGTTCATGCCGAACTGGAATTCTTGCACGATGCCTGTCGCCACCCCGAGCGCGAAATTGATCACGAACAGTTTGCCGAAAAACTTGGTGAGGGTCTTGTATTCGGTGTTGCCGGTCCGGTAGTAGATGGTGTGCAAAATCGCCACCATGAACGAGAGTCCAAGGGTGAGCGGCACAAACAGGAAGTGATACAGGGTGGTCACTCCAAATTGCCATCGGGAGAGCAGCAGTTCATCCATGCCTTCATTTAAAAGCCAGAGGGTTTCTTTTCGTAGGGTCTTGTGTCCCAATGGTAACATGGGCAGTAATTTGTTGGTAATTTGTGGGGAAGGTGAGGTATCTATATGGTCCGAGGCAGGACATTTGTCCTAAGAAGGTTTTTGACACTGGCTCATCAAATATAAGATAGTGTATTTCATTTGAAAATTCGGCATCTGCTTTTTATTGCAAGGGGTTCGAATTCTATTTCGAAGTTTCGGTTCAGATCGGATGTGTTGAATTAAAGAAGGTTCAAGATTGACGGTGAAAAATACAGTTGGACTACCTGAGCGCCTGACAGAAAAGATGAGAAGACGTCCCCAGGCTCAGTACCCGACAGTTTTGTTAGACGGTAGAAAAGCCAGACTGGTACAGTAAATCTGCGATGAATTACTCCCGGTCTGGCAGAAACCAGTATACCCTAACCCGCTTCCTCAGGGAACACTTTCCCTACCGCAAAAACCAGCTCGACACCTTCAGTCACATGCTGCAAGCCACGCTAGAGGGTAAACATGTCGTCCAGCAAAGCATCGCTGACCGCTTGCCAGGAGAGGCCCAAAACACCTCCAAGTTAAGACGGGTCGAACGCTTTTTTTCCACCCATCCCCTCAGCCAGCAACACACCGCATCCTACTTGCTGGACAGCCTGCCACACAATAAAAAGCTCACCCTTATTCTCGACCGTACGAATTGGGACCTCGGTCAAACACCGCTGAACATCCTGATGTTGGCCGTGCTTCATCCCTCCACGAGCACCGCCTTACCATTGTGCTGGACGCAACTAGACCACGGTGGTAACAGCAACACCGAAGCCCGAGTGAATCTACTGGAAACCCTGTTGCAGATTCTGCCGGTAGAGCGTATTGGCATGTTGCTGGCAGACCGGGAATTTGTCGGTGAGGACTGGCTGACTTTCCTGCTGGATCGAGGTGTCCCTTTTACCATCCGAATTCGAGAAAACATGTACCTGGACGACCTTCAAGCCAAACTCTGGTTTGAAAACCTGAAACCGGGTGAAGTGGGCGAGGTGGTCCATGCAGTGCGTCTCGGAGGTCTTGCGGTGTGGGTTCAGGCTACCCTGAGTGAAGAAGGTGAAAAAGTCATCGTCATTTCTAACGTGTCAGATGGTCTTTTACTCGAACCCTATTCGGAGAGATTCTGCATCGAATGTCTTTTCAAAAACTTAAAATCGCTAGGTTTTCGGCTGGAGAATACTCACATGACCGATCCTCGCCACCTGGAACGCCTGGTCTGCCTGCTCTCGGTGGTGTTCGTGTGGGCGGTGAAACTGGGCAAACAGGTCATCATTCCCAAAAAGAAGCATGGTCGACTAGCCCGCAGCGTCTTTCGGGTGGGAATTTCGATGATGCTGGAGTTATTTAAGAAACCGCTACATGCTTTGCTGGACGGCCTTCAGTCTTTGTTCCCCAAACTTGTCGGGTACTGAGCTGCTGGACAATGAAAACAGGGTCATTGCTGTAAAATGCTTTTGTGTCTTCAATCCAGTTTTAAAACACATTGGGAGGCTGTTTTGCATGGAAGTTAAAGACTTGACCTTGTTGTTTTACCTGCCTCTGGTGGTTTCAGGCTTGCTCTCCATGAAGCCAAACCGTCGGCTTGCATTGGTTTTTGTTGGGGTGACCCTTGTCTTGATGGGTTTTGGATGGGTTTGGATGTGAAAGGTCTACGTCTTCTTCCAAGTGTAGGTGTTGTGGCATTTTTGTTGTTCAAAGGGCTGACCGGATTGTACCTTTTGCCTTATGTGCTGGGTCTGCTGTTGCTGATTGCTCTGGAGTGGAAGCAGACCAGATGGTCTCTGGTGCTCTGGTCACTGGGTTTGCTGGGCTTTGTGGTTGCAGCATGGTTTCAAATGGCTGTCCTTCGCACAGCATTGATGTGATCAAGGCGTTGATTCTGCCCAGAGGCCACCTTGCAGCCCACCCAGAAGAAGGTGTGACAGGGCGTCCAATTTTGATCGGGTCAAAACAGACCAATGCGGGAAAAATTGCGGTCTCATACGGTGTGTTCTTTTAGGCTGAACCCTGAAGGAGGAACCCATGGCCACACAAGATGCACACCACATCAGCAACCCCACGGTGCAGGAGTTCAAAAACCTGATCCGTTACCGCTTGCAAGAAAACATCATGGACCGCGGAGAATTTGGGGTGGAGGAAACCCTTGATGAGGTGACCCAGCTTTTCAGTACATTTTTCCGCAAGTTCAAAGAGCGCCTCGGGGAACATGAAGTGGAAGACCTTGCTGCCGAAGTGCTTGCAGAAATGAAAAGGGAAACCCATCAGATGACTTGAAGGTCAAAATCAAAGAGAAGAGGAGCATTGCTCCTCTTTCTTTTTGAGGCACACCAGAGCTTGTGCAGTTGTGATCAAACAGCGTTTTTCCAAAGCAAAAAGGTTCATGATCAGGAGAAGGTGCAGTGTTTGATGGGGCAAGTCAGGTTTCTGACAGGGCCTATGGGGTTGAATGACATTGCAGCCAAACCGAACGATCATTTTCCACGCTCTGGAGGAGGAGCCACATGAACCTCAAAACGCTGGGCATTCTGGCCTGTCTGGGCCTGTGCAGTGTCGCTTACGCCGAAAACCGCGCCCTTTTGGTGGGCCTTGCCGAATACAAAGATCCCAAAGCCAACCTGAGGGGACCAGAGACCGACATCTCCCTGATGAAAGAGGTGATCGGACAACTGGGCTTCAAACCCGAGCAAACCCGCACCTTGCTCAACCAGCAAGCCACACGGGCCAACATTCTGGCCCAGATGCGTTCATGGCTGACCGAAGGGGTGGGGCCACAAGACCGGGTGATTTTTTACTACACCGGGCACGGAGCGCAGGTCAAAGATCGCAGTGGGGATGAATCTGACGGCTGCGATGAAAGCATCGTTCCTTATGACCTGAATGTGATTCTGGACGATGAAATCCAGAGCATCTTGCAGCAAATCAAGGCCAGAGAGGTGCTGGTGATGTTCGACAGTTGCTTCTCGGGCACCGTCACCAAGAGCCTGTTTGGCAATGAAGACGATGTGGAGGCCGATTCCAAATTCTGGGACAAGGCCAGCACCGGATGCGGCATTGCCAGCAACAAGGAATACAGCTTGGACGATGGGGCTCTGGACAGCATCAAAGACACCCCCTCCCAGAATTACATTGAATTCAGTGCTGCAGCAGAAAATCAGGTGGCTCTGGGTGCCCTGCGAAACGGTGAAGGGAGCGCCTTCACACAGGCGGTTTACAACGGATTGTCCACCCTGCCCAAACCCATCAGCTTTGAGAAACTGCGCGATTATGCCGTGGACTGGATCAAACAAAGGGCCAAGAACCGTGCACACACCCCGCAACTCTCTGGACCCCAGAAGTGGTTGAACACGGATTTTTATGCTTTTGGCCGTGCAGATGACCCTGCTCCTGTGGCTTCTGCTCCACCTGTGCAGCCCATCACCTCTTCCAGCGACCTGTTCACCCAACTGGTCCGCAAAACCCAATTCAAAGTGGAGGCCGAACCCAGCCAGCCTTCATACCGTCTGGGCGAAAAAATTTCCTTCAAGGTGCGCAGCAGCAAAGCCGGTTACCTGAACATCATCGAACTGGACCCTCAGGGGAACATGGTGGTGGTTTTCCCCAACAAGTACAACGACAAGAATCAGGTGCGGGCCGGAGAAGTGGTGACCCTGCCCGGCCAGAGGTACGGCAATTTTGACTTGCAGGCCATTGAGCCCATCGGCAAAAGCCGGGTGCTGGCTCTGGTCACCAGTGAACCCCTGAACCTTTTGAATGCGAACATTGGATCTCTGGCAGGCATCTTCAAGGTGATGGCCCCAGAGGATGCCCCGGCCATGACCACCGCTGTGACCCGTGCGATTGGCATTTTTGGGCCTGCACCAACCAGCGCACCCACCACGACCCCAACACCTGACACCACCCCACAGCCAACGACGGCACCTGCAACCCCACAGAATTACTACGGGGCTGCTGAACTGACCCTCGAAACCACCCGTTAAAACGTTTTGATGCCCACAGGCGATTTTGCTCTTGCAGATCGCCTGTTTTGATGTTGTGCACAAAAGTGTGGAAACCATGATGAATCCATGGTTCAACCCTGAAGCCAGAGCTGAACATTTGCAATGATTTTTTCACCTTTTGGGACAGCGTGGCTCTTAACATGAACCTCAACATTGTTTTCTCTGGAGATGAAATTGTGCCACAGCACCAGACCATGACCCCCGAACAGCGCATTGACAAATTGTTCAGTTTCTCTGTGCTCGACACCCTTGATGAAGCGGTGTTCACCCGCATGGCCGAGGACCTCTCGGTGTTCCTGAACGTGCGAGGGGTTTTGATCAGTTTCATGAACGCCCAGAAAGAATGGGTGCGGGTCTGCTCCCACCTTCCAGAAGGGGATTCAAAGGCTCTGGTGGTGCTCTGCGATTACATCGTGCAGGCGGGACAACCGGTGGTGGTGAACGATGTGCAGCAAACCCAGAGGTACATGATGCCTCTCCCCAACGACCTTCAAGATGTACGTTCCTTTCTGGGGATGCCCCTCAGTACACCGGGTGGACATCGGCTTGGAGCGATTCTGGCCGTGTGCACCGAACCCCGTGCGTTCACGGCGCGGGACATCGACATCATCCAGCGCTTTTCGGACCGGGTGCTCAGCGAACTCGAACAGCGTTTGCTGCGAGCAGAATTTGAGCAGATCAACGAAGACCTGCAAACCATCATGATGAACTCCCCGAGCGGCTACGTGCTGCTGGATGCACAGGAACAGATCATCGGGTTGAACCCAGCAGCAGAACGCATTACGGGGGTGCTCTGGCAACAGGGGGAAGATTTCAATTACAAAGCCCTGAAAAAAGATCCAGCGGTGTCCAGCAGTCGGGAGAGTCCGGTTTATTCGCGCTGGGTCGGGCAGGGCTGGTTTCAGGTGACCCGCATCTCCATGCCCCGCAAAGACCGCACCTTGCTGGTCTTCGAAGACATCACCGACCATGTGGAGCACCAGATTTACCTGCAGGACATTGCCTTCAAAGACCACGTGACCGCCACCGAGAACCGCCACGCCTTTTATGCCTATTTAAGAAGCCGTTTCCGCTCTGGACCGTTTGCGGTGGCTTTTCTGGACCTCGACCACTTCAAGCAGGTCAATGACACTTACGGGCATCAAGCTGGAGATGAAGTCCTCAAAGAAGTGGCCCAGAGGATCAAAACTGCAGTGCGTTCACAGGACCGGGTGTACCGTCTGGCCGGAGATGAATTCACCGTCATTCTGGGCGGAGATGTCTCCGATGAAACCTTGCAGGACATCTCAAGGCGCATTTTGAAGGTCATGCAGGCCCCGTTTCAGTTGGATGTGCATCAGTTGCATGTCGGGGTCAGCATTGGCATCACCCGTTCCATCTCTGGCGAGGGTGTGGATGACCTGCTCAAACGGGCAGACCGCCTGATGTATGAAGTGAAGCAGGGTGGGAAGTTCAATTTCCGTCTGGGCTGAGGCCCACAACCCTCCTTGTTGTTTTCCAGAGCACCCTTTTGACTGAAATCTGTCAGGGCGTGGGTGCCCACAAAAACTTCCAAGGCAGGTTCACATCCCTGCTGATGACGGACACCTTCAAGGTGGTCCACTTTCCTTTATAGGATGTGATCAGACAGTAGAGTTGTGTATTGAACCTCTTGCCACTCCAGCTGTTGTACTCATAGAGGATCCAGTCTGCTTCTTTCTGAGGTCCTTCGTTTAAGCGCCGATTGATTTCCCCGTCTGCCACACCAGTATCCAATGATCCAAGTCGTTCGGTGATGTCCTGCCGTGTGATGGTGCACTTCTTTCTGAGGCGTGTGATCAGGTTCTGGTGGCCATGAGGTGCAGGAAAAGTATGGTCGGTTACCATCTGTAGCATATGATTGTTGGGAGTAAAGGTGAGCGCAGTGGTGACCTCCCAGCCTGAAAGCTTCCCCTGGAATGCCGTCTGTTTTGCCCCAGGCACAAACGCCGCGATATTCACGGGTACGACCTTCAAGCCCAGGCTTTGGAGTTGCTGGGTGGCCTGCTGTGTACTGGCACTCCAGGGCACCCCCAGTTGTGTTATGGGTTGGGGTGCGCTGCACCCCAGCAACAGCAAAGGGAAAACCCAGAAGGTGTGGGTCCGCAATTTGAATAAATGTTTGTGGATATCCATCATTATATCTCCAATGTACGGTGGAATTCAGGAGTATAGGAGTATGAGGTCTGAAGTGGCCGTCGCTTTCCAGAGTCTACAACAGTAGTCTCTGGATTGTAATTACAGTAAGTGAAAGATGATCCTCTCAGACACCCAGAACACCAATGTGGAGGATGGGTTGCAATAGATGGGAAAACCGCAGAATCAATGGCTTTTGTTTGCTCAATAGGCATCAGAATCCAGAATTTGCAGTAGAAATTGTCATACACAAGTTTATCAAAGAAAAAGGGTCTTTTTCTTTGGAACGAGACAAACGATGGGTTCCATTTATGACAACCCACAATGGGTTTCTTCCTGACCCGAAAGCACCAAGTCAACCGCTTTGATCGGCTGGGTGAGGATGGTCCTGTGGCAATGAGGCGCTTCACGCAGTGAAATTTCAGCACGGCAGGACTCTGCCAACCCATGACCTGAGCACAATGGCTTACTTCTGGGTTGCCTGTGGCTTAGTTGCATTGGTATATAGTTGCATCATCCAACAATATGCTATAACAATCAAATGCAGGAGATTGCCGTCCCACAGATTTTTGAATTCCTCAAGACCCACAACGAACTCGGGTATGCCATGGGCAACCGCATGTCTGAACGGTTGGAGCAGGAACACAACCTGCAACTCAAAGACCTGATCATCGCCAGAGAGATCCACATGGGGGCCAAATACCCCAGTGAAATCGCCCAGAAACTGCGCATGCCCCGAGACATGGTCAGCCGCAGCATCGAAAGGCTGGTGCAAATCGGCAGCATCAGCCGTGAAATTGACCCACAAGATTCCCGCCGCACCATCCTGAGCATCAACCCCGGCGGAGAAGAACGCCGCAAGCAGGTGCAGCAAACCCTCGCCACAGCCATGCAACCGGTGGTCGAATCCCTCAATCCAGAGGAGCTTTTCACTTTGACTTCATTGATGCGCAAGATGCTGGAAGCCATGTACCAGCAGGAAGGCAATAAGGAGAAACCATGTCCCACACGATGAACCCCCTCACCATCACCCCCAGAGAGCGGAATTTGATTCTGGGTTCCATCATGGTGGTCATGCTGCTTGGTGCGCTGGACCAGACAATTGTGTCCACCGCCATGCCCAAGATCATTGAGCAGTTGCAAGGCCTTGAGCTGTATTCGTGGGTGACCACCGCTTACATGCTCACCAGCACCGTGATGGTGCCGATTTACGGCAAACTTTCCGACCTGTATGGTCGCAAACCGATCATGATCATTGGTGTGATCATCTTTTTGGTGGGTTCCATGCTGTGCGGTCTGGCCGGAGAATTTGGCAGCCTGCCCCTCCTCGGGGATGGCATGACCCAACTGGTGATTTTCCGGGCCATTCAGGGTCTGGGGGGCGCAGCCCTGTTCACCGTGGCATTTGCCGTCATTGCTGACATCGTGCCCATCGAAGAAAGGGGCAAAATTCAGGGCCTGTTCGGAGCAGTGTTTGGTCTGTCCAGTGTGGTCGGACCTTTGATCGGTGGTTTCCTGACCGACCACGGCACCATGAACATCCTCAACCACGAGGTGGCCGGATGGAGATGGGTGTTCTACGTGAACCTGCCTGTCGGACTGGTCAGCCTGTACATGCTGTTCACCCACATGCCCCTCTTGAAAATGAGTCTGGAGAAAAAACCCAGAATCGATTACCTCGGGGCTGCCTTGATCGTCACCACTTTCGTGCCCCTCCTGCTGGCCCTCACTTGGGGTGGTCACGCTTACGCATGGGATTCCGCCCGGATTATGGGCCTGTTCGGGGTTGCTCTGGTGTCTCTGGTGCTCTTCATCATCACCGAGGCCAGAGTCAAAGAGCCGATTCTCCACCTCTCCCTGTTCAAAAATCCGGTGTTCACAGCCAGCAACCTCACTTCCATCGTGATCAACATGGCCTTCATGGGTGCCCTGATGTTCCTGCCCCTGTTCATGCAGCAAGTTCTGGGGATTTCCGCCACCAACAGCGGAACCAGCATGCTGCCCCTCATGATGGGCATGATTGTCTCCTCGATCATCTCGGGGAACCTGATTTCCCGCTTCAAGCAGTACAAGCCTGTTCTGATTGGGGGCACCCTGATCATGGTGCTGGGCATTTACCTGATGACCACCGTCACCTCCCACAGCACCCAATTTGACATGGTCTGGCGCATGGTGATTCTGGGCCTTGGATTGGGACCTGCCCAGAGTGTGTTCACCATCGCTGTGCAGAACGCCGTGAAACCCACCGAAATTGGGGTGGCCACCTCTGCAAGCCAGTTCTTCCGCCAGATTGGGGGCACCATTGGGGTGGCAATCTTCGGCACAGTGTTGACCAACACCCTCACCACCGAACTGCCCAAGCACGTTCCCCAGATGCCCGCCCAGCAAGGCCAGAGCTTCAACTTCTCGGAAGGTGGAATGGGACTCGGAGGGGCTCTGGATGTCACCCCCAAAATCAAAGCCGCATTTGCTGAGCAGTACAACACCATCCAAAAAGCCTTCGATGGCGACAAAGCCGCCCAGCAAACCGTTCTGGCCAACCCCCAGACCCCCCAGCAACTCAAAGTGCTGATTCAGGCCGGAAGCCTCACCCCTCCAGCCATGAAAGAACAGGCTCTGGCCCGCATCAAAACCAGTCTGGATGAGCAGGCCACCAAACTGGCCACCGAATTGAACGCAGGCATCAAAGAAGGCTTCGCCCAGAGCATCATCCACCTGTTCCGTGTGGGCCTCTGGATCTCCCTGCTCGCCCTGCTCCTGACATTCTTTGTTCCCCAGATCCCCCTGAAAAACCGCGAAACCAACATCCGCACCGTTGCTGCAGATTGAGTTTGCTGACCAAAAACCCCAGAGCATGGACTCTGGGGTTTTTCTGATTTCAAAGTAGGGGTTTTCCCGGTGGGCAAGCCCAACATTTGATGCATCCATGGGTGCTAGAATTGGGAACAATTCCCTGCTGTCTCTGGTCGTCTCGTCTCCCTGTTTCCTTTCCCACACGTGCAAGTTTCAAGTCAGGTGATCGATGTCATGACCGCCACAACCCCCAGAACCCGGCCCAAACTGTCCCCCTGGATGGTGGTCCTGCTCTTTGAAGTGATCGCAGCTCTGGGTGCCCTGCAACTGATTTACGACAGTTACTCATCGTGGATGTGGTTTTTGGGGATGGTGCTCTTGGCCATCCTGACTTCGATGGTCTACTTGCAAGGCAAAAAGGACCGCATGTACTGGACCAGCCTGACGGCTGTTTCCGGGATGGGCATCATGTTGATGGTGTTCATGGCCAGCGTTACAGGGGTGTTTTCCCCCTTGCTGGGTGCGTGGATGCTTTTGATTGGTGCTGCATGGACCTTGCTGGGACGCAAAATGGGAATCCTGTACACCACTCTGGCGGTTTCCAGCGTGGTGGCTTTGGTGGTGTTGCAGCAACTCAAAACATTGCATCTGGAGTTTCGTCATCCACCTCCGTCCATCTGGCTCACCGAGATCGTGATTCTGCTCACCGCTCTGGTCTTGCAAAGGGCCATGTTTCAGCTCTTTCAGCGCACCGAAGAAGAAGTGCGGGTGGCTTCCCAGCAACAGGAAAAAACCAATCGGGCCTTCGAGACTTCAGAAGCACGCAACCGTGCCATTCTGGAATCTTTGCCAGACAGTGTGCTCAGGCTCTCTCCAGAGGGCGTGGTGCTGGATGCCAGCATGGGAGAACAGGGCAACCTGCCCCTCCGTGAAGACCTGCTCTTGCGAAAAAAACTGCAAGATTTTCTGCCTCCCCAGAGCACCGACCAGAGCATGCAGGCCATCACCTGGGCGCTCTCGGGTTACGGAACCCAGACCTACGAAATGGAAGTCAAGCACCCCTCCGAAGGGAACCGCATTTTTGAATCCCGGGTGGTGGCCCTCAATCAGGAGGGGGTGATCATGTTCCTGCGGGATGTCACTTCCAGAAGAAATTCGGAACGGGATTTGCGGGACAGCTACGAGCGCTTCGAAATCGTTTCCAAGGTCACCAGTGAAGTGATGTGGGAATGGGACCTGCAAAACGACACGTTGTGGTGGAATGAAAACCTCGCGCTGGTTTTCGGGCACGAACGCACCAGTGGACAGATTGATTTCTGGGACCAGCATGTGCACCCCGAGGACCAAGCAGAGGTCCGGCGCAGCACCCGTTACGCTCTGGCCGGAGAGGACCCCCACTGGGCACAGGAGTACCGCTTCAGACGTGCAGATGGCACCTATGCCCATGTGTTTGATCGGGGGATTGTTTTGCGGGATGCCAAGGGCAACCCCTCACGCATGATTGGTGCGATGATGGACATCAGCGAACAGAAACGCATCGAGCAAGAGCGGGCAGAGCGACTGTACCGCATGGAAACCCTCGACCGGCTTTCCCGTGAACTGGCCGATGTGGGCCTGAATCCTGACGCTGCCATGCAGGTCATCGTGAAAAACTCGGTTCGTCTGGTGGGCGACCTGTGCATGGTGGTCACCCTTGCAGAAAAACCCGGTCAGACCCGTCTGGCTGCTGCCCACCATGAAAACCCTGATCTGGAACAACAGGTGCATTTTTTGATGGGCAACCGCCTTCTCAGCATGAACACCGGCATCAGTGGAGAGGTGTTCCGCACAGGACAACCTGTGGTGCTCGGTGGCATCTCGGGAAGAGAGGTGCGTTACCGGTTCAAGAAGGAATTCGGTCCTTTCTTCGAAGCCCATGAGGTGTATGGGGTGCTGGCGGTTCCGATGCTGGTGCACGGCAAGGTCACCGGTGTGATCACCTTGCTGCGCACCGAATCCAGCCGGCCTTACACCACCGAAGACCAGACCTTGCTGCAAAACCTCGCAGACCGGGCAGCCCTGACCCTCTCCAATGCCCGCCTGTACGAAGAAAATGCCCAGCAAGCAGAAATGCTGCGTGAAGCCAACGCAGTGCTGGAACAGCGCATTCTGGAACGCACAAAAGAACTTGCTGAAGCCAATGAACTGCTCACCCGCCTTGCCACGCAGGATGGCCTGACTGGACTGTCCAACCGCAGACACTTCGATGAACTGCTGGCTCTGGAGATCCGGCGCGCAGGTCGCAGCAACCAGTACCTCACCCTGATCCTGTGCGACATTGATTTCTTCAAGCTGTACAACGACAATTACGGCCACCCAGAGGGGGACCGTTGCCTCAAAGAAGTGGCTGCAGTCCTGAAAAACATGTTCCGCCGGGCCGGGGATGTGGTGGCCCGATATGGCGGTGAGGAGTTCGCCATGGTGCTCCCCAACACCGCGCCAGAGCAAGCCCAACTGCTGGTGGAGCGCATTCAGGAACTCCTGCACCAACGGCATTTGCCCCACGCCCATTCGAAGGTGTCAGATCGGGTGACCCTCAGCATTGGTGTGGCCAGCACCTGCATCCATGACCATGATCCGGTCACCTCTGAACTGCTGATCAAAACTGCAGATGAAGCCCTTTACGACAGCAAACACTCGGGGCGCAACCGTGCCACTTACCGTGTGCTGCAAGAAGCTTTCATTTGAGTGCATACCAAAAACACCAAAATAGAAAGTCATCCTGTTGCAGAAACCAATTCGGCCCTGTGTTTTGCTGAAAGCGTACTGCTCTTTCACACCAGAGCCCTGAGTCCCCAGAACACCAGCATCCCCACCAGAATGCAGCTCCAGAGTTGCCGATGAAAGTAGAACACCACTCCGGCCACGCACGCTGCAATCAAACGGACAGGCAATTCTTTCATTTCTGTGCCGAAATTCAGCACCACCAGAGCGGTGAACACACTCACCGGAATGAATTTCAGGAAGTGCAACCAGAACTCTGGCACCCGGGTTTTCCCCATGCTGAGCCCGGCAAAGCGCACCCCGTAAGTCACCAGAAACATCAAAAAGATGGTGAGCAGGTATTTCATCTGGTGGCCCTCTGGGTGAGGACCGCCCCGAGCAGGCTTCCGAAAATGCCAACCAGCAACACACAAACCCCACCAGGTAGGTACCTTTGCAGGACCAAGGCCAGCAACACGCAAAACCCGGCCACCAGAAAAGCGGGGCGGTGGTTCAGGGCAGGGAGCAGCAAGGCCAGAAAAGCCAGAGGGAACACGAAATCCACTCCATATTTGAGGGGATCGGGAATGCTGCTTCCCAGCAACGCCCCAATCAGGGTGAACACGTTCCAACTGACGAAAACACTCATGCTGGCCCCCATCAGGTAGGCGTAACTCGGGTAGTGGGCATTGGCGGTGACCCCAAACGCTTCATCGGTGAGGACCCACGCAGATTTGGCCCGTTGCAAGCGGGACAGTTTCAGGTTCTGGCTGATGGACAGGCCGTAAAGCAGGTGACGGGCATTCAGCAGGAAAGTGGTGAGCACCACGCTGAACAGGCTGGCCTGCTGCAAAAACATCCCGGCTGCAATGAATTGTGCCCCTCCAGAGAACACCGTCAGGCTCATCAGTTGGGTTTCCAGCACCGACAGTCCAGCGGACCGGGCGACCAGAGCATAAGAGATGGCGAAAGGCAGAAAGCCAATCCACAACGGCACGATGGCCAGAAATCCAGTTTTGAAGTCGGGGTGCCGCAGGGTTGCTTGCATGGTTCACCTGTTGGCTCAGGTCAAAACACCACCAGAGCAGGGTAATATATTACACTTGTGAGGGCTGCAACTCAATGTGCTACATTGAACAGCATGTCCCCCGAGCCACATCCCGAAGCTCCCCTCAAACGGACGCTGGCCCGCGAAGAGGTGTACCACACCCTCAAAAACTGGATCATCGAAGGCACCCTGGCCCCCCGCGAAAACATCCGCGATCAGGACCTTGCCCTGCAACTCGGGGTCAGCCGAACCCCAGTCCGCGAAGCCTTGCGCCGTCTTGAAGACGAAGGACTGATCGAGACCGCCAAAAACCGCTGGACGAGGGTGGCTCCCCTGAATTTGCAATACAGTAGGCACACCTACCCTGTGATTGGTTATCTGGAAGATCTGGCGTTGCAACTGGCTTTCGTGCACCTGAGTCCGCAAGACCTCAGAGCCATGCAAGAAGCCAACGACTGTTTCCATCAGGCCATTCTGGAAGCCGATTCCCGCACTGCCCTGCAGTCAGACGAAGCTTTTCACGGTGTGCTGTTGGCCAGAAGCGGCAACCCCGAGCTTCAAAAAATCGCCACCGAAATGAAAGTCCGCATGATGCGTCTGGAATGGTATTACTACCGCACCCACGGCACCGCAGCCCCCAGCGTTTCCGAGCACCAGAAACTGCTCGATGCCTTGCACCAGCAAAACCTGCCTGCGGCCAGAGCGGCTCTGGCTGCGAACTGGACCAGCAGTGCCGGACGCCTGATGAATTTGCCAGAGCCATGATGCAAGTGGACCGTTTGCAGCAGACAGCATCATCTGTGAAAGTACACGTTGTGGTGGAAGCCTGAATGCCGTTTCACAAATGATGCTGTTCTGTCATCTCTGGTGCAATGCAGCATCACGTCTCGCTGTGAACTGTCTACTGTCTTGCTCTGACCACTGGAAAAGCGGGACGGCCCGCTTCGCACTGAGCGCTGTGAACTGTCTACTGTAAACTTTTCCGGCGAGGATCTGAAACCATACCCTCTACTGTGATCTTCCATCAAGGAACATGGGCCAGCAACCTCTGCAACACCCACTGCTGCACCCCCAGAGGACAGACAGGATTGCACACCAGCAAACGGATTTCGCTGTTTGCAACTTGAACACGGAAACGTTCACCTTGCCAGCAGAATTCCAGCACCTCCACATGATCGTTTTTGAAGACCACGGCCATCAAGAGCATCTCGGGCCATGCAGCAAACCAGTGGTGCAAGGTGGGGTGTTGCGTCCCGAGGGGAACCAGTGCAAATCTTTTCCATGTTTGACGGCTTTTGATGGGGTGGGTGGCTCTGGAAGTGGGATGCAAAAGGGCAGAGGAATGGGATTTGAGGGCTCTCTGGGACATTTGAACCCATTGCAGCACGGTTGGGGTGGGATTGTCCTTGACTTGAGTCAAACGCCCCTGCCTCTCATGGAAACCGTGTGGATTTTTCATCTGAGGGGTTCAAGCTGAAAGGGAAATGTATTCAAAATTACCAACTTTACCCCTCAAGGTCTGGCAGGTGCTGGGCATTGCTTTTCTGCAAGCCGTGCTTTTCAGGGTGCTGCAAGGCTCCGAAAACACCCTTTCTGCGACGTGGCAAACGTTTTGTTATGTGCTGGTGATCCTGATCCCCACGGGCACCGTGCTCGGGTTGCATGCCAGAGAGGGCAAAATGCAGGGTTTCAAAACCGCTTTGCTGGTGGCTGTGGTGACAGGCGCTTTGATGGCGGTTTCGGTCCAGATTGGGGCCAACCGTTATTCCAGTGTCTTTCAACTGAATCTGGTGCTGCTTGGACTGGCTTACGCAGTGACCTTCAGTGCACTGATCGGACGGCAACAGGGGCAACCCCTGTTCAACATGGGGGTGGGCTTGCTGATCACCCTCGGGGCTGCACAGCTTTTTGCCGGTCTGGTCTTGATGCTGGTGTACCTGATTGTGGCGCTTTTTCAGGCGATTGGTTTCAAATTCTTGCAAATGTGGCTGATGCAATCGGGCGTCCCAACCGTGATGCTGTGGGCTTTCACAGTCGGCGTCGGGGCTTTGCGCCAGAGAACCGAACTCACCGAAGGGGCATCCAGAACCATCCTCTTCATTGTCAGTTGGATTTTGCCGGTGCTGGCTCTGGTTTCGGTGGTGTTTCTGGGCAGCGCACTGTTTGCCAAACGGGAAGCCCTGTATGAGGGTTTGCTGTCCTCGGGGTTGTATCTGGGGTTCAGTGTGGTGTTGCTCCTCTTGATCAACATCTGGGTGAGTGTGCAGCAATTCCCAGAGAAGCACTGGCTCAGTCGGGTGGTGCGCTGGTTGCCCTTGATGGTGGGAGGCTTTGCAGCTCTGGCCGTGTACGGTCTGAACGTGCGGATTCAGGAATACGGATGGACCGAACCCCGCATCTGGGCAGCCATTTTGACCTTCTTCATGTTGCTGACCTCTGCGGTCTATCTGGTGGTTTTGCGTCCCGAGAAACCTCTGGGAAACTTGCAACAAGGCAACCTCTGGGTGGCCGGTGCTCTGGTGGCTCTGGTGCTCCTTGTGCAGGTTCCAGTGCTGCGCCCCATCCATTTCGCGGTGGCAAGCCAGAAGTCCATGGTTCAAAATGGCACAGGGAAAAATCAGGTGCTGGATGCCATCTCTTACCTGTCTTCTGAAGGGAGCGAAGAGGGCAGAAAGGCCCTCAAAGCCCTGAAGCAACTGGACCTCCCTGCTGAACACAAAGTCTGGATTCAAGCTGCTCTGGACGGAAAATCCCTGTATGCCTTCCGCAACCAGAGTGCCACACGCCAGATCACCTTTGAGGCGGTCAAAGGTCAGGCTCTGGACCGGGAAAATCTCAAGGCGCTGGAAAAATTTCTGCTCTCCAGAACTGGAGAAACATCCATCCTGAATCAACTGAACTGTCAGAACGACAACTGCACCATCAAGTACCGGGTCCAGCCACTGCCAGATGGACAGTTGAGGGCTCTGGTGTTTTATGGTTGGAGCGATCAGCCTTACGGGTTCTGGTTCACCCTCAAAGAGAAGAAAGTGGTTCAAACGGGCAAACTGGCTTCTTCTCTGGAAGCCAGAGACCTGAAGTTGCCTGTCCCAGCAGGTTTGCAAGAAGACGATTTGAAGGAAACCCGCACCCCGGTGGACCTGATCTACATTGACAAGACCCCGGTGTTTGTGTTGCCAGAGCAGAGACCCTGAACAGGGGCAGCCTAAAGTCGCAGTCTGGGCGATGCAAACATAAAGCAGCCATCAGCCGTCAGCCAGAAGGAATGTTTTCTGGCTGCCTTTTGAGCCTCAAGTCTGATGGGCTTTCATTATGCGTCTTTGGGTCTGGCTGATTTCCAAAGCAAAAGCTTCAGGATGCGCTTTTCGCTGAAAGCTGATGGCTGAACGCTGAACGCTTTTTCAAGTGACCTGCCAAACTTCAGACTGTGCGTTTGTCCTGCTCCAGCCCCACTGCCGTTCCCAAAATGCAACACCCTCAGGTTATATTGAGGGCATGACAACACAATCCAGACAGGCGCTCTGGGAGCCTTCTCCCGAGCGCATTTCAAACACGCTGCTTCACCGTTTCTGGCAGCAACTGGAACAGCACACAGGGCAGCATTTTGAGACCTATGCAGACCTGAACCGGTACGCTCTGGACCATCCCCAAACCTTCTGGACTTTTTTGTGGGATTTTGTGGGCATTCAGTCAGAGGTGAGGGGAGAGGCCGTCCTGCAAGAAGATCAGGGCATGATGCTGGCTCAGTTTTTTCCAAAGGCCCGCCTGAATTTCACCGAAAATGTGTTGCGGTACGCTGGCCCTCAGGAGGCTCTGGTCGAGTATGCCGAAACCGGACGGCGCAGAAGCCTGACCCGCGACCAGTTGCGCGATCAGGTGGAGCAGATGTCTGCATATTTGCATGCTCTGGGTGTGAAAGCTGGAGACCGTGTGGCAGCATGGATTCCCAACTGCATGGAGGCGGTGGTCACGGCTCTGGCAGCTGCCAGAATCGGCGCGATTTACTCTTCCACCTCGCCGGATTTTGGGATGGATGGGGTGCTGGACCGCTTCGGACAGATTGAGCCTGTGCTTTTGGTGGTTGCAGATGGGTACACCTACAACGGCAAGGTTCAGAACTGCCTGAGCAAAGTCCCGGAGTTGCTTCAGGGCCTCCCATCGGTCAAAGAGGTTCTGGTGATCGCCTACCAGAGTGAATCCCCTGACCTCTCGGGGTTGGAGAAGGCCAAGCCCTTTGAAGCCGCTTTACAGCACGATCTGCCTGTGCCAGAGGCAGCCATGTTGGACTTCAACCATCCCCTGTACATCCTGTACTCCAGTGGGACCACTGGAAAACCCAAGTGCATCGTGCACCGGGCTGGAGGGATTTTGCTGAACCACCTCAAAGAGCACCAACTGCACTCCGACATCCACCCCGAGGACCGGGTGATGTATTACACCACCACCGGATGGATGATGTGGAATTGGCTGGTCACCGCTCTGGCGAGTGGCGCAACCATCGTGCTTTATGACGGTTCTCCCTTCAAACCCGGCCCAGAGCGCTTGTTTCAGATTGCCGAGCAGGAGAAACTGACTTTTCTGGGGGTTTCCGCGAAGTGGATTGAGTCGCTCAGAAAACTGGGCCTCGATCCAGCCAGCAAATTTGACCTCTCTGCCTTGAAAACCCTTGCCTCCACAGGCTCACCCCTGTCGGAAGAAGGCTTCGAGTACGTGTACGAACACATCAAAAAGGATGTGCACCTCAGTTCCATCTCTGGTGGAACCGACCTGTGCGGTTGCTTTCTGGGAGGCAATCCTCTGGCCGCGGTGCACCCTGCGGAGCTTCAGGTCCCCATGCTGGGCATGGCGGTCCAGATCTTCGATGAGGACGGGCACCCTCTGGAAGGTCCAGCCACCGGAGAACTGGTTTGCACCCGGCCTTTCCCTTCTCAGCCCCTGATGTTCTGGAACGATGCCGGACACCAGAAGTACAGCTCGGCTTACTTTGAGCGGTTCCCCGGCCTCTGGCACCACGGGGATTTCATCCAGAGGACCGAAACCGGATTCAAAGTGCTCGGGCGCAGCGACGCGACCCTGAATCCCGGTGGGGTGCGGATTGGGACCGCAGAAATCTACCGTCAGGTGGAGTCTTTCCCTGAAGTGCTGGAATCTCTGGTGTTCATGCGGAGTGTGCAGGGCGACGATCAGGTGGTGCTTCTGGTCCGCTTGCAAGAAGGCACCCCCCTGACCGAGGACCTGAAAAAGCAGATCCAGAGCCGCATCCGTCAGGCCTGCACCCCCAGACACGTTCCGGGTCGCATCGAGGGTGTGCCGGACCTTCCCAGAACCAAAAACGGCAAACTGCTGGAGCTTGCCGTATCAGACCTCGCCAATGGACGCACCGTGCGAAACGTGACAGCGGTCGCCAACCCTGAGGCTCTGGACTTCCTGAAAACCTTGTTTGCCTGAAGAAGCCCATCTGCAAGCCCGGTGACGCGCAAACTCACCGGGCTTCGAACAGCAGTTTCAAATGGTCTTCCAGCGCTTGAACGGGCAAATCAGGGTGCCCGAGGGCCACATGACAGCCTCTGGCGCGCACCAGTTTGGCCATCGCTGGACGGTATTGCAGGGTCAGGACCCCATCTTGCAACTGGTACCCTTCGATCACATCCAGAAATTCGATGCCGTCCAGATGCCTGTAAACCAATCTGGACGGCAACGCAGGAAGTCGGATCAGGTCAACCATGCTGATGGTTTTGCCGGGATCGTCACAGAGGGACACGAAAACCTCCCCATCCGGTTTGATGCCCGTTGCGACAGTATTGGCGGTGAAGCCCACGTAGAAATGCTGCTCGGGATCGAGTCCCATGATCTGTCTGAGGTTCATGGGGTCATTTTATCGGGTTGGCTCAGAAACGAGATGTGCTCTCCTGTTGAACAAAGCTCACAGTTTACGTGCTGAGTTGCCAGCGGAAAAAGGCAGAGAAACAGGGTTTTGGGTCGTTTTTGCCTTTGAAAGACAAGAAATGGTTAGCCAACCCAGTTTCCGTGCTTGCAAATGAAGCACATGCACCCCCATGCTGAAGACATTCAACCGGAGGAACCCATGCCAGAGTACCGTGATGACCGCCCGATTTCTTACGCAGATTTGCTGCCCCTCATGAAGCAAACCTCATGGATGGAAAGCCGCACCGAAGAGCAAGTGATGTCCATGCTCCAGCATTCTCTGGTGGTTTCGGTGTGGGAAAAGGATGTGCTGGTGGGTTTTGGCCGTGCACTTACCGACCATGTGTGTCGGGCTTTCATTGAAGACATCGTGATTGATGAAAAACACCGCCATCAAGGGGTGGGCAGCACCCTGATGCGCCACCTGCTGGAACGCTTGAAGGATGTTGAACAAATCCAGTTGGATTGCGTTGAAGAACTGGTTGGATTTTATGGGGCTCTGGGGTTTGAGCGGTCCAGTCAACCCAAAATGATTTTGCGGAAAGCTGTGCCAGAGCAAAGCCAATCAAGCATCACTTCCTGAGTCGGTACCTTTTGCTGGGCCTCCCCACATTTCCGTACTGCAAATTCACCCCGAGGTCCCCGAGTTCCAGCAGGTACTCCAGATAACGCCATGCCGTGACCCGGTTGATGGAGAGTTGCTCACTGACTTCGTCTACAGTGAGGCCCGCTGGGACATCTTCCAGCAGGATTTTGATGTCCTGCAAGGTCTGGGCCTGAATGCCTTTGGGCAGGTGCCCGTCCTGACGCACTCCGAGCATCTGGTCCAGTCGGGCTTGGGTCAGTTGGGAATGCATGGGTTTGTTGCGTTCCACAAAGCGTTCAAGGGTTTGCAGCAGGCGTTTTTCCTGCACGGGTTTGATCAGGTAGTCCAGAATGCCGTCCCGCAAAGCCTGTTGCACGCCCATCAGGTCGGAGGCAGCGGTCAGCATGATCACGTCCGTGGAGATGTTTTGCTGGCGGATGGTTTTCAGCAGTTCCAGTCCGTTGCCGTCTGGCAGGTAGGTGTCCAGAACGATCAATTCTGGTTTGAGGGCCTGAATGATGTGCAGGCCACTCTGGTACCCATCGGCATGCCCGATCACCTGGAACGCGGGGTGTTTTTCGATGGTGTCACGGTTGATGCGGGCCACCAGAGGGTCGTCTTCCACCACCACCACTTTATAGGGCATGGTCGTCCTCCAGTGGGTTTGGGAAGTTGGCGAGAAAGTGGGTGCGTTGCTGTTTGCGGTCATGGTGGATGCTGCCTCCTCGGGCTTCAAGGTGTTGCTGCACCAGAGCGAGCCCGATGCCCCGTCCGGTGCCTTTGGTGCTGTGGCCCCTCTGGAACACCCTCAGGCGGTCCTCTTCGGGGATGCCGGGTCCGTTGTCGATCACTTCGATTTGCAGGCCCAGAGGGTCCTCTCCGATGAACACCCGCACTTCTGCCCCTTGTCTGCCTGCCACCGCTTCAATGGCGTTTTCGATCAGGTTTCCGGTCACCAGCAGGATTTCGTCGGCGTGGGTGTGTTCCCATTGTTGGCCCAGAAAACTGCCCGGTTCCAGCACCAGTTGAATGTTTTTTTCTCGGGCGTAGGCGTATTTTCCGATCAAGAGGGCTTTGAGTCTGGAAAACTGCAGGTCTTGCAGGGCTTCCTGAATTTCGTCATGCTCATGGTGGTTTTTTTGAATCCATTGCAGGGCTTCTTTTTCCTGCCCGAGGTGGATCAGGCCGGCCAGAATTTGCAGTTGGTTCTGGTGCTCGTGGGTTTGTGCGCGCAAGAGTTCGGTGTAGCGTTTCACGCTGGTCAGTTCTTCGGCCACCCGCATGATGTCCCTCTGGTCCCGGAAGGTGATCACGTGCTGTTCGCCCATCGGGTAGACCGTCACCAGCACAGGCAGGTTGTTGATGCCCACTGGAACGTTCTTGCACTGGTGCTGGTTCACCAGAGGGCACACTTCAGGCCACACCTCAAAAAGAAATGATGGGCTCTGGGGGTCTTTCAGGTGCTCACGGGCTCTGGGATTCATCAGGATCACCTGCTGGTCCCGGTCTATCACCAGCACGGCGTCTTCGATGGCGTCCAGCACGGTGCGGTACTGGTCCACCAGACTGGCGATCTGCTCGGGTTCCATCTGGTGCATGGCAGCCTTGATGCGCCCACCCACCCACCAGCTTCCCAGCAAGGCCATCAGCATGGAAAGGGCAAACCACGGCAGCAAACTGAGCGCCACCTGTCCAGTCAGTCCGCGCAAATTGGGCAGCAGGTATCCCGTGGACACCACCCCGATCACCGCCCCCTGACGGTCAAACACCGGAACCTTCCCCCGGATGCTCTCCCCGAGGCTGCCCTGTGCGGTGTTGATGATTTCTTTCCCCGAGAAAGGCAAGTCGTTGTCTCCACCCACCATCGGCTGACCGATGCGCTCTGGAAGGGGATGGGCCACCCGGATGCCTTGCCGGTTTCCCACCACAATGAAATCCGCTTCGATGCGGGATCGCAACCGGTTCACCAGAGGGTTGATCACCTGAACCGCGTCAGGCTGGGTGAGGTGGTCTTGCACTTGCGGCAAACTGGCCACCATTCTGGAAATGGCCAGTGCCCTCTGGCCGTACTGGTCGAGGTTCTGGCGGTACAGCAGTTGCACTTCCGCCGCCCCCAGCACCACAAACCCGAGGCAGAACAGCACGAACAGCAAGCGGAAAAACCTCCAGCGGATGCCGGGTGGATGTCCGGGCTCCAGAAGGAAAGGTTTCTCCTGCATCAAAAAGGTTCGGGGGGGTCTGGTGGCTGTTCTCACAGGGGGCCTCTGGGGTTTGGGGATGGTTCCTGTTGGCCTGAACCGGAGGGGGTTCAAGGTGTGGACCTGCATCTGGATGGTGTGGTCTTGATTTTACCGCTTTGGGGCGCACAGATTTCAAGTTTCATGGCCTCGGAGGCAGGATCAACCTGATGGCTCAAGTTTGGCATGGCACCTCAAAATGCGGTCAGCCATCATCACCAAGAGCCTTACTCCGATTCCGTCAGACAAGGCAGACCGCAAGAAAAGCAGCCGAGCATTGTTCAGTTTTCTTTTCTCTTTTGACACAGCAGACATTCCTTTTTGCTGACGGCTGAAAGCTGATGGCTGATGGCTGATGGCTTTCTGTGTGTGTGCTGCCCGAACAGCCACTTTGCACCAATCCTGAGCTTTGAAATGGGATGCATGGCCCGGCATCATCCGAACCATGCATCTTCTGACTTCTGCTTCAGGCTGGGAACACCAGAGCGCTCTGGGGTGTGAAGTTGATGCTGGCCTGTCCAAAGCCCACTGGAAAGGGGGTGTGCACCCTGAGGCGTTCATCGCCCACCTCAAACCAGTGCTCGTAATGGGATCCGAGGTACAGCGAGTGCTCTTTTTTGCCTTGCAGGCTGTTTCCGGTGCGTTCACCTACACTGAGGCGCTCGGGACGCAGCACCAGTTTGCAGTCCGCTCCCCTCTGGATGGGGGTGTTCATGCGTGCGCGCACCACCGCATTCCCGAGTTGCACGGTGGCCTCTGGGCCTTCGGTTTGCAGCACTTTGCCCTGCAGAATGTTGGGACTGCCCATGAAATCCGCAATGAACAGCGAGTTGGGGTTCTCGTAGAGTTCCTGAGGGGTGGCGATCTGGGCCAGTTGGCCGTTGTGCAGCACAGCCACGCGGTCTGCAATGGCCATCGCTTCGGCCTGATCGTGGGTCACGAACACTGCGGTCATGTTGGCGGCCTTGAGGGCTTCCCTGAGCCACACCCTGGCGTATTCGCGCAGTTTGGCGTCCAGATTGGAGAGCGGTTCGTCCAGAAGCAACAGCACCGGATCGGTCACAAAAGCCCGTGCCAGAGACACCCGTTGTTGCTGCCCGCCCGAAAGCTCGCCGGGAAACCGTTCTGCAAGCCCGTCCAGTCCGATGCGTTTGAGGGTCTGCTCGACTTTCTGTTGTGCCTGTGCGCGGGGAATCTTGCGCAACTCCAGCCCGAAAGCCACGTTCTGGTGCACGGTTTTGTGGGGCCAGAGGGCGTAAGACTGAAACACCAGTCCGATGTTGCGGCGCTCTGGGGGCACGATGGTGGAGGTCCTCGCGTTGAACACGTCTTTGCCTGCAAGGGTGATGCTTCCGCTGTCGGGGGTTTCCAGCCCGGACAGGCACCGCAACAGGGTGGTTTTTCCGCTGCCAGAGGGGCCCAGAAGTGCGATGATTTCGCCTTGCTGCACATCAATGCTGAGGTTTTGCAGGATCTGGTTCTGCCCGAGTTTCTTGCCAAGGTTCTGGATGCTCAAAATCGCCATGTTTTTCTCCGTCATTCTCCTGCTTTGACACCCAGACGGTTGGCCAGAATGTACACCACGCCGATGATGCCAATTTGCAGGGTCGAGAGGGCTGCAATCGAATCCACAGCACCGGTTGCCCACAGGGACACAATCAAAGAGCCCATCACTTCGGTGCCGGGGGTCAGCAGGTACACCCCGGTGGAGTATTCCCGCACGAACTGCATGAACAGCAGCAACCACGCCGAGAGCAACCCGCTTTGCAAGAGAGGCAGGGTGATGCTCTGGAAGGCTTTGAGGGGAGAGGCTCCGGTCATGCGGGCAGCCTCTTCGAGGTCCTTGCTGATTTGCATGAGGGTGGCGGTCAGCAGCCTCACCCCGTAAGGCATCCACACGATGGTGTAGGCCAGAATCAGGCTGAACAGGGTGGTCCTCAGGAAGCCAATGGGCTTCACGAACAGAAACAGCCACATGAACGCCAGTCCGATGATCAGGCCCGGAACCGAACGGGGAAGACCACTCAGGTAATCCAGCACTTTGCGCAAAAAGGGTGTGGACCGCAAAATCCCCGAGGCGATGGTCAGGTACACACCCACCGCAATGAATCCGCCCACCGATGCCACCAAGAGGGTGTTGGTGACCCCCCGGCTCAGGTCAGGCAGGGTGAAAATCGCCTGATAGTTCTTGAGGGTCAGCACATCCAGCAGGTTGACCCCGGCCCCCCAACTGGTCACGAAGCTCCTCAAAATCACCCCGAACACAGGCAGCAGCACGGTGACCAGCAGGTACACCATCACCGCAGCTGCAATCCACCAGCGGGCCTTCCCGAGTTTCAGGCGTGCAGAGCGGTAACCTTTGGCCCCCACAGAGGTGTACTTGTTTCCGGTGTTCCCGAGGATTTTTCTTTGCAGGGCCACAATCAACAGGGCCACCGCGATCAGCAGCACCGCCACCACGGCCATCGGGCCGTAAGCTGGAACGCCAGTGATTCCGGTCAGGCGGTACAGGTAGGTGGTGATCACATCGATGCCTTTGGAATCCCCGAGCACCAGAGGCAAACCGAAGATTTCGAAGCCCAGCAAGAGCATCAGCATGGCACTGTAGACCACCGAAGGCCGAACCAGAGGAATGGTGACGCTCATGGCCACCGTCCAGATGCCTGCGCCACTGACTCGGGCGGCCTCTTCCAGCGATGCATCCAGATTGCGGATGGTGCTGGACACGTACAGGTACACGTAAGGGACGTGCAGCAAACCGGCAATGATCGCAATGGCAGGCAAGGAGTAGATGGTCCACGGCACCGTCCCGAACAGATCTCTGACTGGGTTGCTCACCAGACCCACAGGCCCAAAAACCATGGTGAACCCAATCCCCAGAATGATCGGCGAAACAAAAGTGGGGGTGAGCAGCAGCAACTCAAAACCTTTGCGGAACGGCAAATCGGTTTTGTTGACCAGAAAAGCCAGAGCGGTCCCGGCAGGCACCGCAATCCCGACCATCCCCAGAGCGATCACGAAAGAGTTGAACAGGGCACGGTAAAACGCCGGGTCGGTCAGCACATAACGGTAAGCGTCCAGCGAAACCTGCTTGATGGGTGCAAAGAACGGTGCACTGAGCAAACTCTGGTAGGCCAGCAGTCCCAGAGGGGACAACACCAGCACGGCCACCACGCAGGTGAGCAGGATCCCCCAGTATGCCGGTTTCAGTTTCAAGGCGGGTTGCTCGGCCTTGCTTTGCATCTGGGAACTGCGCCCGGTCATCACTGGCCTTTCAGGGCGGTGCGCCAGTCGTTCAGGAAGTCGTTTCGCACCGCAGGCTCAAGGTTTTTGAGGAGGTCTCTGGACACCGGAATCACATACAGGTTCTGCTTGCCGCCAATTTTGCCGTAGATGTTTTTGGGAACGGCAGGACCGGTGGTGCCAGAGCGCAGGGCGTAAATCAAAGATTTGTTGGCCATCACGTTCTGACCGCGTGTGCTCAGCAGGTAATCCAGAAACAGTTTCGCAGCATTGGGGTGCTCACCCAGTTTGCTGATGAACGCCGGACGCTGAAAAGCCACGGTTTTGTCCTTGAAGAACGCCACCCCGATGTCTGGCACTTTCTCGGCACGCAGCAGGGCGTAAGAACCAATCACGTTGTACCCGAAGTGGTGCTCCCCAGAGATGACCTTCTCCATCATCACGCCAGAGGAGGAATACTGCGCGGTGCCCGACTTCCCGAAGGCTTTGAACAGGTCCATGATGCTGCCCACCGTCACACTGTCCTGATGTAAGAAAGTAAAGCCGATGCCGCTTTTCTCGGGGTCCCAGGTGGCCACCTTGCCGTTCATTTTGGGGTCTGCAAGCAGTTTGGCAAACTCCTGACGGGTGGTGGGGGGCTTTTTCACAAAGCGCTTGTTGTACACCAGCACGCCCGGCTCCATGGTGGTGCCGTACAGGATGTTGTCCAACTTGGAGGAGGCAGGGTAAAACTTGGCCTCTGGCGAGGTGTAAGGCAGGGCGTAACCATCTGCTGCCAGTTTCACTTGCAGTTCCATGCCACTGCTCCACACAAAATCCGCGCTTTTTCCACCTGCTGCTGCCTCACTGATGAAACGGCTGTAAAGCTGGGTGGTGCCGATGTCGTTGTATTCCACTTCAATGAAGGGGTACAGGGTTTTGAAATCATCGATCAAGAACTGGGCGCTGGCCTGATCCGTCGAGGAGTACACCACCAGTTTTTTCTCTTTGCGGGCCTCATCGATGGTTTTCTGGTAACTGGCAGGATACCCTTTGGGCACCTGTGCCAGAGCGGGTGCGGCAAACAACAAGGCCAGTGTGACAGACACAAATTTCTGCATAAAACCTCCACAGGACCTTTCAAGTCCTCTTCGCTGTGTTTTGGGATGCACACAGCATACGGGACATTTGCCGGGTCAGGAAGATTTGGTTGCTTTGATTGCATTGATTTCACAGACATGCAAGAAACCTGTCTGGTTATGGAAAGAAAACCAGCGGTATGTATCCGTCAGACCACGGAGTTGCCATTGGGAAGTGTCTGGAAAAGCATAAAGAGAAGATGCAGCCCTTTCAGAAGCTGCTTTCGTCTGCTCTTTGCACTTTGCGACGGTAAAACGCCTGCGCTTTGGCCCGGTTTCCACAGGTGGCCATGCTGCACCAGTTGCGGCTTTTGTTTTTGCTGGTGTCCAGAAAGTGCCGGATGCAGGTGGACTTTGCACATTTTTTGAGGCGGCCTTGCAGGTCCAGAGTCAGCAGATTTGCCATCTGGTCGGCCAACACCCCCAGCAAGGCGTCCGGGGTGTCCAGTTCGTGTTGCAGCTTGAATTGCAATGGCACCTGTCCTACAGCCAACACCTTGCGAGGGGGGTGTTGCCAGAGCAGCAGGTTCAGGTGCTTGAGCAGGTCAGCAGGAACCTCTGGTGTGTTCACCAGACCCTCGATGGCGTGCCTGAATTCGTCCCTCAGGGCTCTGGCTTGCTGGTGCACTTCTGGAAAAGAGGGGTGCAGGGACAGCCTCTGGAGGTCTTCACCAGGGACCAGAGCGCTTTCCTGAAGCCAGCGTTGAAAGTCGGTGGGGGCAGGCAACTGGTCTTTCCGGTGGCCGTCCCTCTGGCGAACGGTGTTGATGAAATCCAGAGCCACATGTCCGGCATCAAAATCAAAGGTTTCGGTCATGGTTCACTCCAGCTTACTGACTTCTGCTTGAGCAAAGCGAATGGGAAGGTCAGGAAACGACAACGAGGTTGCAGCAACCTCTGCTCGGATCGGGAACGGGAATGGTTCAAAGTGTCCATTTATAACCAGTATAATATCACTTGACAGGTTAGAAAAATGGACTTAGCATGGAGGCACAGGAAACCCGCACTTCCAAAACCCGAAAAGGGAAGGCTGGGGTTTCCGGAATGGAGAACCTCATGCACATTCAAAGGCTTCACTGGGCAGGACTCCGACTCCAGCATGGCAACACCACCCTTCTGGTGGACGCCATCACCCCTCCAATGACACTTCCCGTCAACATCAAAACCCCGCACCGGGGTGCACTGCTGACCCACCACCACCCCGACCATGCAGACCTGCCCTACCTGACCGCCATGCTGGGGGCAGGCAGCACCCTGTTGACCCACACAGATGTGGCACCCCTTTTGCCTCCCTCGGAGTTGCATCTGCGCACCACCCCACTGCACCAACCTGTGCACCTGCACCCCTCCACCAACGATTTCACAGTGTGGGCGGTCCCTGCCGTGGATGGCCTCGGAGACCCACAGGTGTCATGGGTGATCGATGCTGGGGGCAAACGCATTTTGCACGCCGGAGACACCCTCTGGCATGGTCACTGGTGGACAATTGTCCGAAGTTACGGACCTTTCGATGCGGTTTTCCTGCCCATCAACGCCCCCAGAGTCAACCTTGGGCGGTATCCAGACAGTGGCATTCCCATCGTGATGGTACCTGAGCAGGCGGTGGCTGCAGCACGCATCCTGCAAGCCAGAGCCGTGGTGCCCATCCATTACGGACGCCATGAGCCGGGCCGGTACGTGGAAATTCCCGACGCTCTGAGCACGTTCTCTGATCTGGCCCAGCAAGCGGGATTGCCCCTGAAAGTCTTGCAGCCCGGTGAAACGCTGGAATTCCTGCCTGTCCTTTCCTGAGCTTTTCAATCCACATTCGATCCACAGTGCCTTCAAGCCTGCCTGAGGGCACTGATTTTGCGCACCACCCCGAGCATCACAAACGCCACCACCACCATCACCGCCGAAAGCACCAGAGCCGGTTTCAGGTCCGATTCCAGCGCAGCATAAATGGACAGGGTGATGGTGCGGGTTTCGCCCTGCAAGGACCCAGCAAACAGAATGGTCGCCCCGAATTCCCCGAGCGCTCTGGCCCACGCCAGCACCATGCCTTCCAGCAAAAACGGAAACGCCAGAGGCCAGGTCACAAACCGGAACACCTGCCCATTGCTGGCCCCATCCACTCGGGCTGCGTTTTCGATGTCCGGGTCAATGGACATGAAGCCCCCTCTGGACGCCCGAATGAAAAAGGGGGCAGAGGTGAACAGTTGCGCCATCACCACGGCAGCAGCGCTGAACGCAATCTGGATTCCGGCCAGAGACAGCACCGGTCCCAGCACCCCATTTCGACCAAAGGTGAGCAGCAAACCCACCCCGGCGACCACCGGAGGGAGCACCATCGGCAAATCCAGCAGGGTGTCCAAGAGGGTTTTGCCCCTGAAGCGGTAACGGGCCAGCAGGTAAGCGATGGGTGTTCCAAACAGCACCGTGACCAGCAACGACACCGAGGTGGTGAACACACTCACTTTCAGGGCGTCCAGCACCACAGGCTCAAGGAGTGCAGCAAAAAACCCCCCTGTGAACCCGTTCCCGAGCACCACAAAAGTGGGCAACAGCAAAAAGCCCATCAAAATCAGGCTGAGCACCAGAGGCAGGGTAGGCAACACGTCCTTTTTCATGGGCGGACCGGCAAGAACCCCCATTTTTTCAGGATGCTTTGTCCGGCTCTGGACTGCACAAACGCCACGAAAGCCTGTGCAACCTCAGGTTGCCTGCTGCTTTTAAGGACCCCCATCGGGTAATGGGTGATCACGTTGTATTTGCCCGGAATGGCAAGGGTTTTCACTTTGTTTTTGTTGTCTCCCACGATGTCGGTGGTGTAGACCACCCCGGCGTCCGCTTCACCCAGAGCGATTTTCAGGACCACCTGACGGACGTTGTTCTCCTCGCTGATCAGGTTCTTCAGGGCTCTGGCGGTGAATCCTTTGCTGGACTTGGAAAAGGCATCAAAGACCGCTCTGGTGTACTGTCCAACGGGCACATTTGGGCTGGCCAGAATCAGTTTCAGGCCGGGTTTGGCAAGGTCGGACAGGGAGCGCACCTTTGCAGGATTCTGAATCGGGACCACCACCGCCAGTTGATTGCGAGTGAAGGTGGTTTTGTCTGTCAGCAGACCCTTTTTGACCAGAGGATCAAACTGCAATTCGTTGGCACTGGCGAACACATCTGCCTGTGCGCCTTGCTCCAGTTGGGTTTTGAGGATTTGTGAGCCTGCAAACTGAAAGCGCACCTGATGCCCGGTTTTCTGCCCAAATGCCGTACCGATCTCCTGAAAAGCTTCTGTCAAAGAGGAGGCAGCAAAAACCGTCAGGGTCTCTGCATGGGCCACCGACAGGCAAAAGCACAGCATCAACAACATTTTTTTCATGGTGTTCCTTGACCTGCCCACTGAAGCACCTCTCCGGCCTGAGAGGGATCGTAACCGCCCAGAGCCTGCACACTCTGGCGCAGCACTGGAGATTTCAGGTGCAAGAGCAGCTTTTGCAGCACAGGATGGTTCTGGTGCGCTGGGGCCACCACCAGATCAAAACGTTCCTGCACCAGTGGAATGAAATCCAGACCTGCCCCCTCCGCCACAGCTTGCAGGGCCAGACCGACATCTGCCTGACCAGAGAGCACCTGCTGGGCCACTTCCTGATGGCTCTGGGCTTCGGTGGGTGTAAGGGTGATCTGAGAAAGGTCCACGCTGGCCTCCCTGAGCAGGGCATCCAGCAAAATCCGGCTGCCTGCACTGCTTTGACGCTGCACCAGACGCACATTCGGACGGGTCAGGTCATTGAGGCTCTGGATGTGCAAAGGGTTGCCTCTGGCCACCAGCAATCCCTGTTGCCACGTCCAGAGGGAAACCACCATGCACCCTTGCAGCCCTGCTTTTTCCAGAAAAGGCAGGTTGAACGTCTGGCCCTCTGGGTCATGCAGGTGAATCCCTGTTGCATGCACCTGACCGGCTTTCAAAAGCTCCAGACCTTCCAGACTGGTTGCATGAACCGTCTGAATGCGCTGCTCTGGTCCATTCTGTTGCAGCAAGGCAAAAGCCGGATCGCATCCGGCCAGCATCAAGGTGTGGTTCCAGAGCTCTGGCGAAGTGACCGGAGAGAGCCTCACCTGCCCGGCCTCGACCTCCTGCACCAGAGCGTCGGTAGTGTGCAAGAAACGCTCGGGTCCAGTGAGTGGATGGGCCACCAGACGGTTTCCCACCTTTGCCACCCTCACCTGTGCACCAGATTGTGTCTCTTTTTCACTGGCCCACATGGCGACAGGCAACTCTTGGCTTGCAAGTTGGAACAGGTCCTCTACGCTGCATTTCAGGGCCTGTGAGAGTTGCAAAGCCACCAGGGTGCTGGGAATGTACTTTCCCTGCTCGATGCTGTGGATGGACTGCCTGCTCAGGCCCGTCCGTTCAGCCAGTTCAGATCGGCTCAGACCACAACGCTCACGTTGGGTTTGCAGGTGGATGACAAGGCCAGACATCCCCCTGAATGTAAACAACTCTGGACGGAGTGTCAAGAACAGATGACAAACTCAGCAGGTCAAACGCAAAGTCGCTGTTCGCGCAGTGCAATCAGAGAGAGCCATCAGCCGTCAGCAATCAGCCAGTATGAAAGTCTGTTTCTGGCCCTTTGAGCTTAAACTCTGAGTGGGCTTTCACTTGTTGTTTTTTGCTGTTCTCGAAAGCAATTGCCTCTGGGTGTGCTTTTTGCTGAACGCTGAAAGCTTTCTCAAGTGTTCTTTTTTTGCTCCTCGGTCACGGGTGTGTGGTTCACGTATCCGTAGGCTGCCACGGCCAGAATCACAATGCCGATGCCTCCACCAATTTCCAGCACACTCCACTTGTGCTGGTTCTCAATGACCAGCGAAAAGAAGGCCACCACCAGAGCCACCACCGCCACATTGACCAGTTTGTCTTTCAGGTCTGTGAAGGTTTTGATCTCCAACCAATCGGGAATGCTGTCGATTTTGCCCACAAACAGGGCATAAAGACCAAAAGCAATCACCATCAAGGCGGTGGCGACCAGCAGCACATCGGCCTGTTCGATGCTGGCGACCAGCAGGATTTTGCCCATTTTTTCGGTTCCAAGGTCCAGAAACGTTTCCCGCACCAACCGGACCGTCCGGGCCATCACCGACACAAACATCAACAAAGACAGCACCAGACTGGAAATGACCCCGAGCACAGCAATGAATCGGGTGAACCCGAGAATGCGTTTCATGGCTGCATGATAGGACAAAAACCTGCTCCTGTTTGGTTTCCTGTGGTTTTTCTTTCTGGTGCTTCAGGTGACCCATGGCAAATTGCATGTTTTTCAAAAGCGGTGGCCTTCACAAAGATGCCTCCCTCAGGCATGTTATCTTCGGCGTCATGAGCGATGTCACCGAATTGTTCTTTGATGAATGAGGGGCGCACACCCGTGACTTTAGTCATGAGTGAGCCCCTCTCGCCCTGAAAAGGAGGACAAAAGGCGAAAGCTTCTGGAGATTTTGAACGACATATGTTACAATTGTAGCTGAGATGAAAAAAGGTCGGGGCTACGTCTACCAGCTTGAATACCACCTCATCTGGTGTGTGAAATACCGTCATCAGGTTCTGACAGATGAAGTGGCAGATGGGCTGAAAGACATTCTGCGTGACATTGCCGCCCAGAATGGTCTGGATGTTGTTCGGCTGGAAGTCATGCCAGACCATGTTCATCTCCTGCTTGGTGCAACCCCACAACACACCATCCCCGACTTCGTCAAAGCCCTGAAGGGTGCGTCGGCACGTCGGATGTTTGCAGCTTACCCGCAGTTAAAGCAAAAGCTATGGGGTGGCAATCTCTGGAATCCGTCTTATTGCATTTTGACTGTTTCCGAGCATACCCCTGCTCAAATTCAGAAATACATCGAGAGCCAGCATGATCAGGAATAAGGCTTTCAAAGTCAGGCTGTATCCCACTGCAGCTCAGACCGAACTGATAAATCGCACACTGGGCAGCGCAAGGTTCGTCTACAACCATTTTCTTGCCCGTCGCATCGCGGCTTATCAGGAGAACAAAAAAGGGTTGAGCTACGGACAAACCAGCAGTGAGCTGACCCTTCTGAAGCAAGCTGAGGAAACCCGCTGGCTTTCGGAAGTGGACAAGTTCGCCTTGCAAAATGCCCTGAAAAACCTTGACACCGCGTACAAGAACTTCTTTCGTGCTGCATCGAAGATGGGCAAGAAAGTGGGTTTTCCGCGCTTCATGAAGAAACGCACAGGTGAGTCTTACCGCACCCAGTTCACCAACAACAACATTCAGCTTGCACAAAACAAGCTCAAACTTCCCAAACTGGGCTGGGTCAAAACCAAAGGACAACCGGACATTCAGGGAAAAATCTTGAATGCCACTGTGCGTCGCGTTCACGAGAACCATTACGAAGCGTCCATCCTCTGTGAAGTTGAAATTCCCCATTTGCCTGCGGCCCCCAAATACGCAGCAGGTGTAGATGTTGGCATCAAGGATTTTGCCGTCATCACCGATGGTCAGGCGTTCAGCCATGCAAAAAACCCGAAATACTACCGCTCCACCTTGAGAAAACTTGGCAAAGCACAAAAAACCCTGTCCAGACGCAAAAGGGGCAGCGCACGTTATGGGAAAGCGAAAACCAAGCTGGCTCAGATTCACAAGCGCATCGTCAACAAGCGTCAGGACTTCCTTCACAAGCTCACCACCGCTCTGGTGCGTGAATATGAAATCATCGGCACGGAACACCTCAAACCTGACAACATGCGAAAAAACCGCAAACTGTCGTTGAGCATCAGCGACGCGGGATGGGGTGAGTTCATTCGGCAGTTGGAGTACAAGGCAACGTGGTACGGGCGACGGGTGTCTAAAATCAGTGCTTACTTTCCATCGAGCCAGATGTGTCACGACTGCGGGTTCAAGAATCCTGCAACGAAAAACCTTGCCGTCCGTACATGGACTTGCCCGAATTGCGGGGAGTTTCATGACCGTGACGAGAACGCTGCGCTGAACATTCGGCGTGAAGCGTTGGTGGCTGTCGGAATGCCAGACACCTTAAACGCTCATGGAGATGGTGTAAAACCTACTTCGGTGGGTAGCGGTCTACGAAGTGAGAATCGCTCGACTTCAGTCGAGTGAGGTTCAATTTGTCTGCCCCTACGCATGGCGGGGCGTGGAACTGGCCCTGTTGCTTCGTCAGGATGGACACACCTTCAAACTCAGGCATTTTTCTCTGGTGGAAGGCAACCACACCGACAACACCAAGGAGCTGAACTGGAAGATCACCGATCAGCCTCTGGAAGATGTGGCCACAGAGGGATACATGCAGTACCTCACCCCGAGCCTGCGTGCATTTCTGGCCGCCCGGGCAGCTTCCCAGCAGGGAGAAGAACAAGCGTGGGCTTTTACTCTGGCCCTGTTCCGTGCCCACCACCAGCACAAAAACCCCCTCGATGAAAACACCATTCTGCAGGCAGCCAGCACCGCAGGTCTGGACTTGCAGCAATTTCAGCAAGCCCTGCAGGATGAAGCCCACCTGAGATCCGACCTCCGTCAGGACCTCGACCTTGCTCGAGAAATCGGGGTGTTTGGGACCCCCACTTTTGTGCTGCCAGAGGGCAGTGCTGCCTATTTCCGCTTTGAGAACGCCACACCGGATCTGGCTGCAGCTCGGGTGCGCTGGGACCTGTACCAGCAGGTACTTGCAAACGACGCAGGCATGGCCACCATCAAGCGGGCCAAAAACCGACCTGCACGCAAAATCACCTGACCAGAATACAATCCAGAGCATGCAAAAGACCACCAGAGCAGGTGGTCTTTTGGCTGTTTTGATTCCGTTGGGTGGACTTTGATGGTGTGCCAGAGTTCACCTCACCCTCAGGGTCAGCGCAAAGTCCCTGTCAGGCCATGCCAACAGAGAGAGCCATCAGCAGTCAGCGATCAGCAGTCAGCAATCAGGACAGTTTTTTGGCTGCCTGTTGAACGGAAAGTCTGAGTGGCTTTCCGTTTGTGGCTTTTTGTTTTGCTGTTTGCAAAAGCCTCAAGGTGAGCTTTTTGCTGAACGCTGATCGCTGAACGCTTTTTCAAGTGACATGCCAAAAGTCAGACGTCACGCTGACCCTGACCTCACCCTTGACATTCGAATCGATTCGACCATAAGATGGTTTCACCTCAATCTTCATTCCTCAGCGCACTTCTCTGCGGCTGCCTGCAAGCAGCCTGCCCCTTTGGAGGTTCCCTGATTTAACCCTTTTGCCGGCTTGAACTTTTTTCCCATGAACCCAGATTCCCTCTGGGATGGATTTTTGTTGTCTTTTGAACCCCTGAAAGGTGTTTGCTGCTTTTCAGCAGGATTTGTGTTGCCCCAAAGGAGATCCCCATGATTCAACTGTCCCGTCATGTTCGCTTTGGCCTGATTGCTCTGGGGCTGGCCACCCTCAGTGCAGGCTGCGCCACCCAGCCCGAGCCTCCCTTCAAAACCCAGCCTTACCAGTGGCAGAACGTGGAAATCGTGGGCGGAGGGTTTGTTCCCGGCATCATTTTTAACTCCACAGAAAAAGACCTGATTTACGCCAGAACCGACATTGGCGGAGCCTACCGCTGGGACAAAACCACAAACCGCTGGATTCAACTCCTCAACTGGGTTGGCGCAGAAGATTGGGGCCTCTCTGGCGTGGACAGCCTTGCCACCGATCCTGTCGATCCCAACCGGGTGTATCTGGCAGCCGGTACCTACACCAACGACTGGGACCCCAACAACGGAGCGATCCTGAGGTCCAGCGACCGTGGGCAGACTTGGCAGAAAACCGACCTGCCGTTCAAAGTGGGGGGGAACATGCCAGGTCGTGGGATGGGTGAACGGCTGGCGATTGACCCGAACAAGAACAGCACCCTGTACTTCGGGGCCAGAAGTGGAAACGGACTCTGGAGGAGCACGGATTACGGCGTGACTTGGAAGAAAGTGGACAGCTTTACCCACCCCGGAAATTACATCCCTGTGCCCGGAGACGCCTATCAGGGAGACAAAGTGGGCGTGGTCTGGATCACCTTCGATCCCAAGAGCAACAAGGCAGGAGTGGGCAGCCAGAGGATTTACGTCGGCGTTGCAGACAAGGACCAGAGCATCTACCAGAGCACGAATGGTGGTGTGACCTGGAGTGCAGTGGCTGGGCAACCGACTGGATTCTTGCCTCACCATGGCGAGCTGGACAGTGAAGGGAACCTTTACATCACCTACAGCGATGGGGCAGGTCCTTACGACGGAGGCAAAGGGGACGTCTGGACCTACAACCCCACCAAAAACGAATGGACCAACATCAGTCCGGTGCCTTCCAGCAACAAAGACCTGTACTTCGGATATGGTGGGCTGGCCCTGGACCGCCAGAAACCCGGCACCCTGATGGTGGCTGCCCTCAATTCATGGTGGCCGGACACGGTGCTGTTCCGCTCGACGGATTACGGCAAAACCTGGAGCCGCATCTGGGATTGGGGGGATTACCCCAACCTGAACACCCGTTTCAACATGGACAGCTCAGGTGCCCCCTGGCTCAACTTCGGACGGGAAACCCCCAACCTGCCCGAGCCTCTGGTCAAGGTGGGCTGGATGGTGAACGATCTGGAAATCGACCCCTTTGACTCCAACCGCATGATGTACGGGACGGGAGCCACGCTTTTTGGCACCAACAACCTCACCAACTGGGACAAGAACGAGAAAATCGACCTGAAAGTGATGGTACAGGGCATCGAGGAAACCGCGGTGCTGGATCTGGTCAGTCCGCCCACCGGAGCCCACCTGCACAGCGCTCTGGGCGACATTGCGGGCTTCCGTCACGATGACCTTGGAAAAGTGCCCCAGAAAATGGCCGCGCAACCCGTGGGAGGCAGCCAGACCAGTCTGGATTTCGCAGCCCAGAAACCCGAGCTGATGGTCCGGGTCGGCAACGGTGGCAGCCCCGAGAAAAGCTTTGCTTACAGCACAGATGGTGGCCTCAGTTGGACCATTGGAAAAACCGGACCTGCAGGCACCACCGGAGGGGGCAGCGTGGCCCTTTCTGCACAAGGGAACACAGTGCTCTGGGCACCCTCTGGCAACAACCCCAGAGTGTCTTACTCTACGGACAAAGGAGACAGTTGGACCCCCTCCAAAGGGCTTCCAGAGGGTGCAACCCGCATTGTCTCTGACCGCGTGAACGACAAAACTTTTTACGCTGTCGTAGACAACGGCCTCTACGTCAGCACCGATGGAGGCGTCACCTTCAGCCTGAAAGCCCAGAATGGCCTGCCCGCAGACCTGAAAGCCACCGACTTGCAAACCGTTCCCGACAAACAGGGTGACCTCTGGGTGGCTGCAGGGAAAGACGGGCTGTACCACTCTCTGGATGCAGGAAAAACCTTCCAGAAACTGAACGGCATCGATCTGGCCAATGTGATTGGCTTTGGCAAAGCTGCACCCAACCAGAGCCAGATGTCCATTTACCTGACCGGAAAAATCAAAGGACAGCAGGGCTTCTTCCGCTCGGACGATGGGGGCAAAAACTGGGTGCGCATCAACGATGACCTGCACCAGTTTGGATCGACCAACACCACCATCACCGGAGACCCCAGGGTGTACGGTCGGGTGTACATCGGGACCAACGGCTACGGCATTGTGTACGGCGACATCAAGTAGAGTTTGTGCTTGAGAAGAGGACCCGTCTCGGGTCCTCTTTTTTGTTTTTTCTCTTCAGCAGGGCTGTTCCAGCAGTTGCTGCACTTTCAAAACCGTTCGCCAGTTGCGCACCGTGCCCGAAACCTGCAAGTGCTTTTCCAGCACCTTGTGGGTCAGCTGGGCCTCCGCCGTTCCATGCGGATAAAACAGATAAACATCTTCCCCGAGCAAATGCCAGAGGTCATCGCCGGTGGCAGCTTCCTGCAAAGCCTGCACACGGGCTTCTGAAGGTGCACGGCCCAGAAATGCCACATGCAGATGGTCGGTCTGGTCAGGAAAAGGGTTGCTCTGGATGGTGTGCTGCCATTGTTCAGCGGTCCTGACCACCACCTCGACCTCAAAACCAAAACGGTCACGGACCACCTGCTGAACCTGCCGGGCCAGAACTTCTGGTTTTGCCTGAGACTGCCAGAGGATGTTGCCACTCTGGATGTAGGTCTGGACCTGCTCAAACCCCGCTTTTTGCAAGGCCAGACGCAGGTCTGCCATGGGGATTTTCCTGTTCCCGCCCACGTTTATGCCGCGCAACAATGCCACCCGATTCATGTGCCCCGTCATTCCAGAGGCCTGTACTGGATGCCCAGCACGTCCAGACGTTTCAAGTGGACTTTCAGGCGGATCATGAAATCTGCCAGATCCTGTTTTTCAGGGTCCGTCCAGGCCATTTCACTGAGGGCGCAGAGCCTCGGGAACATCATGTACTGGGCATGCTCTGGGGTTTTGACGTACTCGGTCCAGAGGTTTGCCTGTGTGCCCAGCACGAAGCGGGCTTCCTCTGGGGTGGCCCAGCCCACCGGGTTGTACTGGTAAACCTTTTCGAGGGTGTTGCATCCACCAATCGCCAGAGGTTCACCTGCACGGTCTGAACTCTGGTAATGGTCAAGGTAGAGGTGTTCCTGAGGGACCATCACCACATCGTGTCCGGCCCTTGCCGCCTGAATGCCGCCTTTTTCACCGCGCCACGACAGCACGGTGGCATGGGGGGCCAGCCCACCTTCGAGAATTTCATCCCACCCGAGCAGTTTGCGTCCATGCTGATGCAAGAAGGTGTCCATGCGACCAACCATGAAACTCTGGAGTTCTTCTTCGTTCTGGAGGCCCAGTTCCTGCATGCGCTGTTGGGCGAAAGCACTTTCACGCCACTCCTTTTTTACGCACTCATCCCCACCAATGCAGATGTACGGAGAGGGGAAAAGGTCCATCACTTCGGTCAGCACGTCTTCCAGAAACTTCAGGGTGGCTTCGCTGGGGTTCAGGACGTGCTCGATCACCCCCCAGAAGTTGCACACCTCCAGCTTTTGACCGGTGTTCCCGAGCTCGGGGTAGGCAGCAATGGCTGCCTGCATGTGTCCCGGCAGGTCCACTTCGGGAACGATGGTGATGTGACGGACCCGGGCGTACTCGACCAGTTCACGGATTTCTGCCTGCGTGTAAAATCCGCCGTGGGGCACATCGTCAAACACTTTTGGATGGTCATGTCCGTGACCGATCAGGGTGTTTTTGCGCCATGCCCCAATTTCAGTCAGCTGAGGGTATTTCTGGATTTCGATTCTCCAGCCCTGATCGTCGGTCAGGTGCCAGTGAAACACATTCATCTTGTGGAGGGCCAGCAAGTCCAGCACGGTCTTGATGAACGATACAGGCATGAAGTGTCGGGACACATCCAGCATGAAGCCGCGCCATGCAAACCTCGGGCGGTCCTCGATGTGCACGGCAGGGATGGTCCAGTCGCATTCCTTCACACTTGGGCTGAACACCTCGGGTGGAAAGAGCTGCAGCAAACCGATGGCGGCATGAAAAAAGCCGGCTTCCCGAGAGGCCTCCAGCACCACCTGATCCTTGGTCACGGTCAGGTGGTATCCCTCTGGCCCGAGGTCCTCTGCGGACCACCCAAAGCAGATGGTTTTGCCCTGACGGTCCTTGACAAGGGGCACAGGGAATCCGGTGCTTTTGCGCAAGTGTTCTGCCAGAAACTGGGCGGTTTGCTCTGCCGATGGCAGGGTTTGAATGGAAGTTTGGGCATCCAGAGTGAAATGGGCGGAATCCGAAACAAGATGCTGTGGCAAAGGAAGGATCATGGGTTCTCCCGTGGGGTGGCCACCGCACCCAGCGCAACACACCACAGGACTCCCGGAGGCAGCAGGGTGGCGGTGATGGATGCCACTCGGAATGTGACGTGTGTCGTACTGAAGCTTGCCAGACCTCTGGAAACGTTTGCAAGCCTGCACGGTTTGGCAAGTTTCAGAAACCGGGCAAAAAAATCATTTCAACAGTTCCTGCAAAGCCCCTTCAAATTTCCCGGTTTCGTACACGCACCCGAGGTGCCCCAGATCGCACTGGATTTCCAGATGCTGGTGCTGCACTCCGGCCTGCTGCATGTGACGGGCAAAATCCCCCATGGGGGCACTCGGGAAGAACTGGTCGCCCAGAATGTTCACGCTGAGCACCTTCAATCCCTGCGCTTTCCAGTTTTCGGTGATCTGCTCCAGAGGGGAGTGCCGGAAAATGTCATGCCGTGCCACCGTTTCGCCCACCGACAGGATGTGGGGCAGACTGGCAAAGTGCTTGCGGCTGTTCAGGAACACATCCACATCGGCCTGCTGAAACTGGCGTTCCATGCCGTCTGACCCCAGACCGCAAAAAGTGATCAGGCGCAGGGTTTCATGCAAACCGTCTTCCGTGCGTGCAAGGTGCCTGAGGGTCGGCAAAAAGAAATGCTTCAACGCCACCGCTGCCTGAGGAGACCCGGCAATGATGCCCAGTCTGTGGGTGCGCTCTGGATACAACGCACCCCACATCAGGGTTTGCATGGCCCCGTAACTCGGGCCAACCACCGCATGCCAGCGCTCAATCTGCAAATGCTCCATCAGGGCTTTTTGCAAACGGGTCACATCTTTGAGGTCCACGGCAGGAAAAGTGGGGTTGTCCTCTGGCCCCGAGGCGATGATGCGCGGGTCTTTGACCTGCACGTTGGCCGGGGTGTTCATGCACACCACGAAAAACCTCTGGGTGTCGATGGTCTTGCCGTCGCCAATCAAAGGGTCCCACCAGCCCACCAGTCCATCTTCAGGGTAAACGGAGGCTGCGTGCATGGTTCCGGTGTAGTAATGGCACACCAGAATGGCATTGGAACGCGCCGGATCAAGTTCGCCGTAGGTTTCGTACCCCAGCTTCAGAGGTGATGTGCTGCCCTCCTCAAAGGTGTGCTCCACCTTGAGGACGCCCTGTCCTGTTTGCATGGTTTCAGCTTAGAGACGGGGCATCACATTGATGTAACACCGAACCTTCAGGCAAAATCTGGGCTTTGCAGAATTTGGAAAAATCCTCAGCTTCTTGTCAGAGAAAACCTCTGTTCCAGAAAGGGTGCAACAACAGCTTTGTTGGGCTCTGGCTCTCCATTTTCTGTCTGTGCTTGACTGCTGTAACACCACTGTGATGCCAGAGGTATACCCTCTAAACACAGACAAATGGAAAGGAGCCGTATGCGCGAATTTGCGGTTCAAACCTCAAGACTCCAGATGTGGGTCAGGGAACAGGGAGAAGGCACCCCGGTGCTGTTCATTCACGGCAATGCCAGCGATTCGGTGTTCTGGGAAGATGTGATGGGTCGCCTGCCCGCAGGTTACAGGGGCATTGCGCCAGATTTGAGGGGTTACGGAAAAACCGAAGACCTGACCATCGATGCCACCAGAGGCGTGATGGACTGGGCAGACGACCTGCTCTCGTTGCTCGAAGCCCTGAACATTGAGCGCTACCATGTGGTCGGACACAGCCTTGGAGGTGCCGTGATCTGGGGCCTGTTGGCAGCAGACGCCCCGAGGATCCTCACGGTCACCCTTGCTGCCCCCGGTTCTCCTTTTGGATTTGGAGGCACCCGGGACCCTCAGGGCACCCCCACCACCGAAGACTTTGCAGGCTCGGGTGGAGGCACCGTCAACCCGGATTTCCCCGCCCGCATCGCCAGAGGGGACACCAGCAACGAACCCGGTTCGCCCAGAGACATCATGAACCGCTTCTACTGGCATCCTCCGTTTGTGGCCCCCAACGAAGACGCCTTGCTTCAGGGGTTGCTGAATGAAAAAGTGGGTGCAGACCGTTACCCCGGTGATTTTGTCCCCTCTCCCAACTGGCCCGGCATGGCCCCCGGCGTGCACGGTCCCATCAATGCCCTCTCTCCGAAGTACGTGGGAGACACCGTGCAGCGTTTGCTGGCCCAGAGCCACAAACCCCCTGTTTTGTGGGTGCGCGGAGACAAAGACCAGATCGTTTCCGACCAGAGCCTGTTTGAACTGGGGACCCTCGGGATGCTCGGGGCTGTGCCCGGCCACCCCGGTATAGAAGCCTATCCCCCTCAGCCGATGGTGGCCCAGACCCGCCACGTGCTGGAGCAATACGGCCCTTACCGCGAAGTGGTCTTCGAGGACGTGGGGCACACCCCTTACCTCGAAAAGCCAGAGGCGTTCATGCAGGAATTCCTCTCCCACCTGAAATCCGCCCCTGTTCACCCCGAGAAGGCCTGAGGAAAACCATGACACCCAACCACAAAAAACACCTGATGCTGCTTGGAATTGCCCTGCTCTCTTCCGCTTCTGCGGTGAAAATTGGCGCACTGATCCCCCTGACTGGTGCCTCCAGTGTGTCCGGTCAGGCCCAGAAAAACGGCCTGATGCTGGCCCTTGATGAAATCAACAAAGCCGGAGGGGTGCTCGGACAGCCCCTCGAACTGGTCATCGAAGACGACCAGAGCAACCCCGCCAAAGCGGTGCCGGCTTTCACCAAAATGGTCACCGTGGACAAAATCGAATTCATGGTGGGCGGACTGGGCTCCAGCACCACCCTCGCGATCACCGGTCCGGCCAAACAGTACAACACCTTCATGGCGTGGTCCGGGGCTGCTTCCCCTCTGGTGGAAGATGCCATGAAGGATTACCCCTACTTCTTCCACTACCACCCTTGGGCCTACTACAACTTTGAGGCGATTCTGGGCTTTTTCAAGAACCTCAAAGGGAACAAGAAAGCCAAAAACATCGCCATTGCCTACGAAGACGGTCCTTTTGGTTCCACAGGCATTCAGGACACCGTCAACGCCTTCAAAAAAGCCGGATTCAACGTGGTCCTCACCGAAGCCTTCAAAGCGGGCAGCGGCAACTTCGCCCCTCTGGTCAACAAAGCCAAAACCCAGAAAGTGGACATCTTCTACTGGGTCGGCTACGACGTGGACGCCCTTCCCCTGATGCAGCAAATCAAAGAATCGGGTCTGGATGTGGGCATCGTGTACGGCGCACCCCCGAGCTGGCCCGTCAACTTCGAGAAAAACAAACTTGCTCAGGGGGTCGCCAGCCTGACCATGTGGACCCCAGAGCTTCCCTCGACGGCCTCCAAAAACTTTGTGAAAGCCTACAAAGCCAAGTACGGCAACATCACCGACGAGTACTTCGCCCCTCTGGCCTACCTGAACCTCAAAACCCTTGCCGAGGCCATCAACAAAGCCGGAAGCCTCAACAAAGACAAGGTCGCAGAGGTCATGGCGAAAAGCACCTTTGACACCCCGCTCGGAAAACTGAATTTCAGCCCGAGCCAGAAGATCAAATACCAGGGCTTCAAAGGCTCCAACTGGGTGACCTTCCAGTTCAGGGACGAGAAACGGATTCCGGTGTTTCCCCTGAAGGTGGCCAAAAAGACCGTGCTGTATCCGATGCCTTAAAGCCGAGGGCTGAGAGCCGAGGGCGTTGCAAAAGTGAACCCTCTGGGGGATCCTCTGTGGATCCCTCTGCAAGCCTCATGCCTTCCCAACCATCCCACAATGGAGAACCCACTTGACACTCTTTCTGGAAACATTTCTTGCTGGATTGCTGCAAAGCGGAATTTATGCGCTGGTGGCTTCCGGGTTGGCGCTTTCGGTGGGGGTGATTCACATCGTGAATTTCGCCCACGGGGAATTCCTGATGGTGGGGGCGTTCCTTTCGTGGGGCCTGTTCACCCTGCTGGGGATGGACCCCTTGCTGTCTGCTGTGGTGGCTGCACTTGCCATGTTTGCTGGAGGTGCCCTGACCTACCGCACCACCATCAAGCATGTGCTGCTGGCCCCAGAGCTGAACCAGATGCTCCTGACGTTTGGCATCAGCATCACCTTGCAAAACCTTGCGCTTTTGCTGTTCGGGGGCAACACCCGCGTGGTGAACACCAGTTATCAGGGTGAAGCGGTGGTGCTGTTTGGCCTGTCCATCGGGCTCACCAAACTGATGGCGTTCCTGCTGGCCCTTGTGCTGTTGGTGGGGTTGTACCTGATGCTGTACCGCTCAAAACTCGGGCGCAGCATGCGTGCTGTGGCCCAGAACCGTCTGGGGGCGCAAATCATTGGTCTGGATGTGCACCGCATTTACCTGATTGCCTTCGGGATTGCTTCTGCACTGGCCGGGGTGGCCGGGGTGCTGGTGAGTGTGCTGCTGTTCGCCAGTCCAGCGGTGGGTCTGGTTTACACCCTCAAAGCCTTTGCGATCATTGTGATGGCGGGCCTCGGGAACATGACTGGGGTGCTGTGGGCCAGTGTGCTTTTGGCCCTTTCGGAAGCCTTCGTGCAGACCTACATTCCCAACGGTGGCCGCATGAGTGAAGCGGTGTTCTTCCTGTTGATTTTTGCCACCCTCGTGTTCCGGGCCTCCAGAGGTGCCCGATGATCCGCACGGTCCTTTCCGTGGTGCTCGGGCTTCTGGCACTCAGTTTTCCGTTCTTGCCGCTCGGGGCTCAATCGGCGTTCATGCTGCAAATCGCCAACTTCACGGTGATCACGGCGGTGCTGTCTTTGAGCTGGGACATTCTGGCCCGCACCGGGCAACTTTCTCTGGCCCACGCAGCGTTTTACGGCATCGGGGCATACACCTACACCATCCTGATGGCCCAGTCGGCCCCGTGGTGGCTTGCGGTGCTGGTCTCGGGCCTGATGGCGGGTCTGCTCAGCCTGATCCTCGGGGCGGTCACTTTGCGTTTGCAGGGGATGTACTTTGCCATCGCCACCCTCGCTTTCACCGAAGTGATCAAAACCGTGATCCAGAACCTCCCCGAGAAGTTCGCCGGGGGTTCCACAGGCATGCTGGTGCCAGGCCTGTTCAACGGGCAACCCACCGCCCAGTATTACGCTGCGGTGGTGCTCTTGGCGGTCACGTTGCTGGTCAGCATCTGGGTGAGGAACAGCAAACTGCATTACGCATTCACTGCCATCCGTCAGGGAGAGCAGGTGGCGAGGGTGCTCGGGGTGTCGGCCAACCGCTACAAGCTGCTGGCGTTTTTCATCAGCAGTGTGCTGGCCGGATTTGCCGGGGTCTTGTACGCCTCCAAGACCTTTTTCATCATTCCTGCCGAGACCTTCAGCCTGTCGGTCAGTGTCAGCAGCCTGACCACCGCAATTTTTGGGGGGCTGTACACCACCCTCGGGCCGGTGATTGGGTCGGTCATCCTGATCACCCTTGAAGAACTTTTGCGCCTGAAAATCCCCAACGGGTACCTGGTGGTGTACGGGGTGATGCTGGTCCTGACCATCCTGTACCTCCCCAGAGGCATCATGGGCCTGCTGGAAAGGAAAAAGCCATGATTCTGGAAGTCCGCAACGTGCAGAAATCCTTCGGTGGCCTGATGGCGGTGCGGGACATGGGCCTCCACCTCGATCAGGGGGAAATTCTGGCGGTCATTGGCCCCAACGGTGCTGGAAAAACCACCCTGCTGAACTTGCTCTCCGGGCTTTTTCTGCCCGATGCAGGGCAGATTGTGCTGTCCGGCCACGACATCACCCGCGCATCCCCAGAGAAACGCTGTCACCTCGGGATCGGGCGGGCTTTTCAGGTGGTGCGGCCTTTTCTGGAAATGACCGTGTTTGAAAACGTGATGGTGGGGGCGATGTTCGGCAAAAACGGCCTGACCCGCAAGCAGGCCACCGAGCACACCGAAAAAGTGCTGACCCTGACCGGACTGGAGCAGCATGCCAGCAAAAACGCCCACGACCTGACCCTGATGCAGGACAAGCGTCTGGAGGTGGCCCGTGCTCTGGCGACCCGGCCCTCGGTGCTCTTGCTGGACGAGGTGATGGCGGGTTTGCGTCCCACCGAAGCGCAAGATGCCGTGCAACTGGTCAAGCAGGTGCGCAGCAGTGGGGTGAGCGTGCTGTTCATCGAGCACGTGATGCCGGTGGTGCGCGATCTGGCAGACCGGGTGGTGGTGATGGAATACGGCTCCAAACTGGCAGAGGGGCTGTACCACGATGTGGTCCGCAACGAGAAAGTGATTGCTGCCTACCTCGGGGAGGAGGTGTCATGAAACTCGAACTGCACAACCTTCAGGCTGCTTACGGCAAAATTCAGGTGCTCTGGGAGGTTTCCCTGACCGTGGAAGAAGGCCAGTTTGTGGCCCTGATTGGCGCAAACGGGGCAGGGAAGACCACCACCCTGAGGGCCGTGAGTGGCCTGATGCCTCTGAAAGCCGGACAGATCCTGCTGGGCGGTCAGGACATCTCCAAACAGTCCAGTGCTGCCAGAGTGCAGCAGGGCCTCGGGCACGTTCCAGAGGGCAGGCAACTGTTCCCCTTGATGACCGTGCAGGAAAACCTCGAACTCGGGGCGCAGGTGCGCAGTGCAGCATGGCAGGTCAAAGACCAGACCCTGCAAAAAGTCTACGCCCTTTTCCCCCGTCTGGGAGAACGCAAAACCCAGCTTGCAGGCACCCTCTCTGGGGGTGAACAGCAGATGGTCGCCATCGGACGGGCGATGATGGCTTTGCCCAAAGTGCTTCTGGTGGATGAGCCTTCTCTGGGCCTCAGTCCCCTGCTCACCAAAGTGGTGTTTGCTGCCCTCAAAGAAATCAACACCCATGGGGTGGGGGTGCTTCTGGTGGAGCAAAACGTGCGCCAGAGCCTGCACCTTGCCGATCAGGCTTACGTGCTGGAAAACGGTCAGGTGGTCCGCGAAGGACCGGGTCAGCGTTTGCTGGAAGACCCTGAAGTGCAAAAAGCCTATCTGGCGTTCTGAGCAGGGGTTTACCCCCAGCAGATTTCAGAAGATTTGACAGTTTCGATCCTCCAGAACAGGCATGCTGCTCTGGAGGGTTTTGCTGGGTTTGCAAAACCATGCTCTTTTAACCATGAATGAACTTTATTTTAGGTGGGCCTAAGATTCAGGGTGTAAAGTGGACCCTGTTGAATGCAGATCCATTCTGGCATCCACCCATTGACACCTTTTGCTGAACTTGCAGCACAGAATTGAGGAACCCCATGGCCACACCCCCCGAAAACCAAACCTCTGGCTGGAGGCAAGCCAACACCTCCCAGTCGCTTTCCGAAGCACACGCTTCGATTCCTGTTCACGACAACAAACCGGCATGGCGCAGGTTTCTGGCCTACGTCGGACCGGGTGCTCTGGTGGCCGTGGGCTACATGGACCCCGGCAACTGGGCCACCAACCTTGCAGGTGGCTCCAAATTTGCCTTTGCCCTCCTGAGCGTGATCCTGATCTCCAACCTGATGGCGATCTTGCTGCAAACCCTGTCGTTGCGCCTCGGGATTGCCACAGGCCGGGATCTGGCACAAGCCTGTCGGGACCACTATCCCAAACCTGTTGCAGTGGTGCTCTGGCTCCTTGCAGAAATCGCCATTGCAGCCACCGACCTCGCAGAACTGATTGGGGCTGCCGTGGCCCTCAATTTGCTGTTCGGGCTTCCCCTCATGTGGGGACTGGTGATCACCGCCTTTGATGTGATTTTGCTGCTGGCCTTGCAAAACAAGGGTTTCAGGTGGCTGGAAGCTTTTGTGATCACCCTGATGGTCACCATCTTCGTGTGTTTTGGCATCGAAATGCTGCTGGCCCAGCCCGCGTGGTCACAGGTCCTCAAAGGCTACATCCCCACCCGAGAGATCCTCAGCAACCCCGAGATGCTCTACATCTCGATTGGCATTCTGGGGGCCACCGTGATGCCCCACAACCTGTACCTGCATTCCAGTCTGGTGCAAACACGGGCCTTCAAACGCACCGAGCAGGGCAAAAAACAGGCCATCAAATTCGCCACCCTCGACACCGTGATCTCCCTGATGCTGGCCCTCCTGGTCAACTCGGCCATGCTGATTCTGGCAGCCAGTGTCTTCTTCAAAAGTGGGCGCACCGAAGTGGTTGAAATCACGCAGGTCTATGAACTGCTGTCTCCCATGCTGGGCACCGCTCTGGCCAGCACCCTTTTTGGGGTGGCCCTTTTGGCCTGCGGTCAGAACGCCACCATCACCGGGACCCTCAGCGGTCAAATCGTGATGGAAGGCTTCCTGAACTTCAAAATCAAACCGTGGATCCGCCGCCTGATCACCCGCCTGATTGCCGTCACCCCGGCGATCATCGTGACCTACCTGTACGGCGCAAAAGGGGTGACGGACCTGCTGGTGCTCTCACAGGTGATCCTCAGCCTGCAACTGTCCTTTGCGGTGTTTCCCTTGCTGGTTTTCACCTCGGACCGCAAAAAAATGGGGGTGTTTGTCAGTCCACTCTGGTTGAAAGTGCTGGGCTGGACGGCTGGATTTGTGATTGCAGCCCTCAACATTTACTTGTTGCTGGTGACGTTTGGTGTGGTCAAAAGCGTGGTTTGAAGCTTTTGGCAGTGAAACCAGAGGTTTTTATGGCATCCTCTCGTTTTACGGATCAATCAAGAAAACCAGACACTTCTTTTGAACCTGTTTTTGTGTAACATGAAACCAAGTGCTTTCGTTTTCTTGGAATGCGTTCACAAAATAAAAAGGAGTGCCCATGAACCCACAATTGTTATGGAATGCCCTGCTTTTCCCATTTCAACCTGAAAAAAAGGGCCGTGTGTTGCTGGAATCCCCCCTCAAGCATTTCGGACTGGTTTTTTTGCTGGCTGGAGCGTTCTGGCTCTGGTCGATGTATGCCGGATGGCAGGGTGCATCATCCATGCTGGACATCACCATGGGATTGGTTTCGTCAGGATTGTCCATCTGGTTGACAGCCCAGTTGTTGCAGATGATCGGCGTGCACATCCAATTCGTGGATTTGCTCAAATTGGGCATTTCTTCCAGCCTTTTGCTGATGGTGCTGGCACCTTTTCTGATCCCCAATCAGGTGATGGTCAGCACAGGTGGTCTGGCTTGGACGGCTGTGATCTTCATGGTGATGTTCTGGTCCATCGCAGCTTACTGCATTGCTTTGGGAAGGTATTTTCAGAGAAGCCCGTGGGCCATTTTTGGCATTGGTGTGCTGTCTGGCCTGTTGATCTCAGGGTTGGGCTTTGTGTTGGGGGCTCTGGGACTTCCCATGGATTCCTGGCAAGGTTTCAACACGGTGTACCTCAAACCCAACTGATCCACACATAAACTGCACCTGAGACCGGGCTTATGAAAGATGAAGCCCGGTTTTTGTCATCTGGTACAGTGCTCAATCAAAAAACCCCGAGAATGGGCTGGTTTTTCCAGTTTCAACTTTGTTTGATGCAGCCCAACCCGAGGCAAGCCTTCATGTTTCTCTTGCAGCATGAGGTTTTTGGTGAAGTTCGCTTTGCTGGAACATCACCTGTTGTCTTGCACGGCCTGAGATCATGAGGGTGTCGATCTGTGAAGTCGAATCTGATTTTGTTTTCACTGTTTTCATTGCCCTGCATGCACATTCTTTCACCACAGGGGCATCCGGAGGAAGAAACCATGACCACAACCATGACCACCCTGAATCCAGACCCCCATGCACCCAGCAATTCACGCATTTTGATGTTCCAGCACGATCTGGTTGAATCCATGATGATCCGGCGTTTTGTGAACCAGTTGGGTTACTTGGTGCACGAGGTTGCCCACCCAGAGGACGCCACCGAAGCCCTCAGCCATGAAGAAGGGTTTGGTGCGATTTTGCTGGACCTCGGGGTGAAAATGGACCGGGCTTTTCAACTGCTCAAATCCTGCCGTGAACATTTTCCCAACACCCCTGTGATCGTGGTGTCCAGCATCCGTCAAGAGGAAGTGCTGGAATGGCTCAAGCGTTTTGGGGTGCAGGATGTGATTGTCAAACCCCGTTCCTTAAGAGAACTGCTCTTGCGCGTGGAGAACGATCTGGAAAAATACGCCCCTCTGGCTTCCTGAGGGAAGTTTTCACGGAAGAGATTTCAATCAGCCATACATCAAAAGAGGACAGGAATGCTCCTGTCCTCTTTTGTGTGTTCTGTCTTCACCGGTCAAAACGGAAGATGTCCCAATCGGGATGAGACCCCTTGAGCAGCACATCCCGGATCATCTGGGCGGCCAGAATGCTGTAGGTGATGCCGTTCCCTCCGTACCCCAGAGCAAAATAAGCCTGCGGAAAGTCCGGGTGGTCCCCGATGTAGGCCAGACCGTCGCGGGTTTCTCCGAAAGTGCCGGCCCATGAGTAAGCGGTTTCCAGAGGAATCTCTGGGAAAAGCGCCCTGAATTTGGTTTCCAGTCTGGCTTGCTTGAAGGGAATCCTTCGTTCACGGATGGGCAGGGTGCGGAAGGTTTCGTCTTCTCCGCCGATCATGATGCGGCCATCTTGCGTGGTGCGGGCATAGTGGTAAGGCCGCGCTGTTTCCCAGACAAGGGCCTGTTCGTGCCACCCCTCAAAAGTCTTCACGGGTTCACTGACCAGAGCGTAAGAGTTGCGCAGATTGACCACTTTTTGCTTCAGGATGCTCTGGGCCTCATAGCCAGAGGCGAAGATGATCTTTTTGGCCCTGACCTCCACGTTGCGGTTGGTCCTGACAGTCACACCAAAATGGTCCATGTCCCAGGACAGGGCTTCGGTGCGGTCAAAGATGTGTGCCCCTTTTTGCTCTGCCTCTTTCAGCAGGGCATGACACAGGCGGTAAGGATCCACCTCTGCTGCCACGGGCGAGTAAAGGGCTGCTTTTTTCTGGAAGGGGAAACGTGCAGCAAGGTCCTGTTCGTCCCAGAGTTCCAGTTCGATGCCGTGTTTTTTGCGGAGGTCGTATTCGGCCCTGAGAAGTTTGACATCCTGAGCTCTGGAGGCATAGTACAGGCTGGATTTTTTCTGGAAACCCACATCCGCATCCAGCTTTTCAGAGAGCTTCTCGATGTCCAGAATGGCCTGCAAGCACAGCAGATACGCTCTGGCTGCGTGGTCTTCGCCCAGCATCTGGCTGAGTTCGGTGAGGGGCGTGTCAATTTCGTATTGCAGCATGGCTGTGGACGCACTGGTGCTGCCATAAGCCACATCCCGTTTGTCCAGCACCACACAACCGATGCCTGCTTCAATGAGGTGCCATGCCAGAAGGGCTCCGGTGATGCCTCCTCCCAGAACCACCACATCGGTGTTCACAGGGGCATCCAGAGCGGGATAACTTTCCATCAATCCATTTCGAATCGGCCAGAAGGCCTTGCCTGATCTGAGGTCCATATGCTGGCATTTTCTCTGGTTTTCGGGCTTCAAACTGCAAGCCTGCACGGGATTGATTTGTGTGCTGGACGGTCCCATTCTCATGTTGTTCTTGCTCTGGTTGTGGCTGTCTTAACACTGTGTCGATTCTTCCTTCTCTGGCTTTCAGAAATCCCTAGCCTGTCATACAGAAGCACGTGATTTTCATTCAGGAGGACCCATGTTGAACAACGAACAAACCATCAGTAAACTGCAATTCTTGCTTGGCACCCTGCGCGACGGCGAAAAAGGCTACCGCGAATCTGCCGACGAAGCCACCCACGCCGATTACAAGCAACTTTTCAATGAATACGCTGCCCAGCGTTCCCGTTTGATCGGTGAACTGGAGCAGGCCATCAGCCGACTGGGTGGAAAGCCTCAGGACCACACCAGTGTGGGTGCTGCTTTGCACCGTGCATGGATCAATGTGCGTGATGCCATCACCGGCAAAGACGATTACGCCGTGATTGCCGAGGCCGAGCGCGGTGAAGACGCTGCCGTGGAGAACTACCAGGACGTGCTGAAAGAAGAACTTCCCAGCGAGATCCGCACCTTGGTCGAGCGCCAGTACGCCGAAGTCAAATCCGCCCATGACCGGGTGCGCGACCTGAAACACAGCCTGCAAGCTGCCCGAAGCTGATTTTTGCTGCTGAACTGCTGAAAAGAGAACCCCCGAGTTGCTGCGCTCGGGGGCTTTTTGTTTCTGGATGGTACAGTCAGCGTTTGACCACGAACACCACAAACACCGTCTGGTCCAGCGTGGCTTCCAGTGTCACCATCAGGTCTCCGTCAAACTGGACCAGATCTCCGGCTTGCACTTCAAAGGGTTGATCGTCCAGCAGGATTTTCAGGGCACCAGAGGTCACCTGAATCAGCACGTCCTCTCCAGGGTGGTTGTGGGGGGGCATGCTCTGGCCAGCATCCAGTTTCTTGCGAACCACTTTGCTGGTGGGGCTTTTGTGCACCACTCCGGTGGCATCAATGGTTTTCAACATGGTTTCTCCTCAGGCAGGCCTCGGGATGGGGGGATGCTCTCCGTACTGGGTGCGGTATTGCTCCCAGCACTGCTGGGCATCCTGCAAGCGGTTGTTGCCGTTCAGGAGGTCAATCAGGGCTTCATAAGCATCAAACTGGAAGGGGTCAATCGACAGGATGCGGTAGTACATCTCCTGTGCATCGGCCTGCTGGTCGTTTTCCTGCAGGAAGTCGGCCATGCGGAACATCACCCGCACCGCCTGTTCTTTCAGGTAATTGCGTTCCAGAGCGCACCAGTCTGCGTAGGCTTCATCGGCCATGAAATCCCCTTTGTACAGCTTGAGGGCCAGACGGTACTGCTGCACCGCTTCTTGCCCCTGCATCTGGTCGGCCTGATGCACCAGACGCTCGAACCGCTCCACATCCAGATGATGCACCGCTTCGGGGGCAAAACGGTAGGTGTTTCCGTCCCGGACAATCAAGGTGGGTTTGGAGGGGTCCTGTTCGATGGCTTTGCGCAGGGCGTTCAAGACCACATGCAGCCTCGGGGTGGCTTTCTCGGGATCCTCCTCGGGCCAGAGGGTGTCCAGCAGTTCTTCGGTGGTGATGGGCCTTCCCCATCTGGACACCAGAATTTTCAGGAGCAGGTAAGCTTGCCTTCTGCCGAAGTCGGTGGGTCCCATCAATTGGCCCTGTTTTTTGACCCGGAAGGCCCCGAGGGTTTCGATTTCCAGCCACGGCACATCCACCGTCTGGACTTCGGTTTCTTTGCGTGGAGCAAGCGCTTGCCATGCCAGACGGTTGAACCACATGAGAGGGGCCACCGCCTGCGTGGACGGTGCCCAGCCTTTCGAGAAGTGCATGGTTTGCACCCCCGAGACTTCCGATCCAGACCACAGGGGCAGGCACACCGTGCGGGTGCTTTTCTCCTGATGGTCGCAGGCCATGCCCGGAATCGAATTGACCAGAATTTTGCCTTTGACCGCCGGACAGTGGCAGATGTGGTTGCAGGCCGGGAGTTGCTCGGGGTGGGACTCGATGCGTTGCCCGTTCAGCAGGTGAATCACCCCGCATTGACCGCCAGAGATTCTCAGGCCCTGTTCCAACAACTGGGTCATCCCTTCTGTGGAAGCCCCGGAGTGCACCGAGTCGGTGATTTGCTGAAAAGCCCCTTCGCTCAGGGAGGTGAGCACCGAATACAAACTGGAAGCCAGCAATGGGGCCACATGGCTCAGGATCCTTTCGGTTTCTGAAGAAATTTGAGGGGCTCTGGTGGCCAGACTCAGCACCCCGATCACCTTGTGGGGCAGCAAGAGGGGATAGCAGATGTAAGACTGGTACCCGAGTTTTTTCACATCGTCGCGCAGGTAACGGCGGTCTTGTTGCACGTCATGGGTGATGATGGGCTGTCTGCTCTCGGCCACAATGCCGGGATAACCCATGCCGAAACGGAACACCATCTTTTCCAGAAAAGCGCTGCGGTGCTTGCCATCGTAAGAGGTGAGCAGCAAATGGGTTTGCTGTGGACTGGCCAGAAACAATTCCGCAGAATCCACTGCGGTTTGTTGCCGCAATTCGGACAGGAACACTTTGAGGATCTGGAAAAAGTGCTCTGGGGATTGCAACAAGCGTCCGGTGGCCCAGCTCAGCGATTGCAAAACAGACTGTACAGCAGGCGTGTTCATGGGGCTCCTGAGGGTGACCCTGTGAAACAGGTCCAGAAAAGGGGAGATGTGCTCAAGGTGTCCCCATTATACTTTTCTGTTCAAGGACAAAACCCTTAAGGTGCATGTTAAATGCACTTTACAATTCGGATCAACGCCCACAGCAAAAAAGACCCATCCAGAGATGGGCCTGACTGCTTTGAAACCTTCACCAGCCTTCCAGCACGATTTTTCCAATGGTGCGCCCGGTTTCCAGTTTGGCATGGGCCTGTTTCAGGTGCTCTGCATGGATGGTCCCGAGGTTCTCCTGCACGGTGCTTCTCAGGGTGCCTGCATCGATTTCTCGGGCCACGCTGGTCAGGATGTGGTGCTGCTCGATCATGTCGGGGGTCTGGTGGGTGCTGCGCGTGAACATCAGTTCCCAGTGGAAGCTGACGCTTTTGCCAAACAGTGCCCCCAGAGCCAACTTTTCACCGGTGCCATTGATGCACACGATGCCTCCCTGTGGCCGGATGATTTTGACACTGACATCCCAGTACTGCACGGTGTTGACGGTGTTGAAAATGAAATCCACCTCGGGGATGCCCACACGGGCCAGTTCCTCATCCAGAGGCTTGCTGTGGTCAATCACCACATCGGCCCCCATTTCCTTAACCCATGCCCGGGTTTCGGGTCTGGAAGCCGTGGCGATCACCTGCAGACCGGCATTTTTGGCCATTTGAATGGCAATCGAGCCTACCCCACCTGCACCGCCAATGATCAGGATGCTCTGGCCCTGGTGCTCTTCAGAGAGGCGCAGGCGGTCATGCAAAGCCTCCCACGCAGTCAGGGCAGTCAGAGGCAGGGCTGCGGCGTCTGCGAAGCCCAGAGACTCAGGCTTCAGGGCCACAATGCGTTCATCCACCAACTGAAACTGGGCATTCGAACCGGGGTGCACAATCGACCCCGACCAGTACACCGGATCTCCCACTTTGAACAACGAGACCTGATCGCCCACGGCCTCCACCACCCCGGCCCCATCCCACCCGAGGATTTTCGGCTCGGGCAATTCAACCCCGGGTCGGGCTTTGCGTTGTTTGAAATCCACCGGATTGACCGAAATGGCCTCCACGCGGATGAGCAGGTCCCGTCCTGTGGCCACAGGGATGGGCAACTCCAGATCCAGAAAACTTTCAGGATGTTCGATGGGCAGGTGTGCTTTGATGCCAACGGCTTTCATGTTTGACCCCTTGAAGGTGTGAATGGATTGGGCAGCCTGCCTTGCTTGCTGCTCTGTCATGCAGTATCGTGCAAACATGCAGCATGCACAAGTACTTACAGTTCTGATACGTAGTCACAAAAATGAGACCATTGTGTCTGGAACGCAACCAAGAAAGGATGCCTGATGTCTGAAGACACCTCAAGCATGGACCGCAAATGGGATTGTCGTTTTGGTTGCCCGGTCGAACTGACCCTCGAAGTGATTGGGGGTCGCTGGAAAGGGGTGATCATGTACCACCTCAGCAAAGGCACCCTGCGTTTTGGACAACTGAAACGCCTGATTCCCGGCATCACCCAGAGGATGCTGACCCTGCAACTCCGTGAACTTGAGTCCGATGGACTGGTCACGCGCACGGTGTACCCGGAGGTGCCCCCTCGGGTGGATTATACGCTCACTGAAGTGGGGAAAAGCCTGCAACCCATCATCCACGCCATGCTGGAATGGGGCCGTGAGAATCAGGATTACGTGTACGCCCTGAGAAACAAAAGCAACACAGTGGCCTCTGCCGGTTGAAGGGCGCAGAAAGGTGAATTGAAAAACCACCTGCAAATGCAGGCGGTTCGGGTTGGAGGGTTTCAGGGAAGGTTGCTTTCTGCAACACCCGATTCGGTGGCGGTGTACAGGCGTGTGCCCTGTCCATGTTTGACAAGGTAAGTGAAAGAGCCACTGCTGACTGCTTCACCTGCCACAGTCAATTGGTCGTTCTGGCAAGCATGTGTGCCGTACAACTCTGGTGAAGCGGTCAACACAGATGCAGCAGGATAACCTGTAGAAAAGAAATTGTCGATTTTCCAGATGGCGGCGGCCCTGACCAGGTTTTGAGCACAAGCCAGTGCTGCGGCATTGGGTGGGGTATATCCCGGAGTGATGCCTTGCTCAGTGACGGTGTATGTGATGTTGCCGTAGCGGTGACCGACGGCATAGTTGTAAGAACCGCTGTTGACAGGAGCCCCAGTAAGGACCAGATTGTAATCGCTGCAAACCCCGGTCCCGTATTGAGCGGCTTTGCTGGAATCTCCATACAATGAGACGACAGAAGGGTAGCCAGTAGAAGTGGGGTTGTCAATCTTCCAGATGGCAGCGGCTGTTCCCAGAGCCCGCGCACATGTTCGGGCCACTTCGTTGCTTGCCTCAAAAGCAGGGTTGGCTTCCACATCGGCCCAGAAGCAACGGGTGGCGTTGGTGGCCTGAGACAACTGGCTCTGGCAGGTGCCCGATCCGCCAGCAGGATTGACTTCACGGGGATTGCTGAACGCCAGGTCGGTGGTCAATTTGCTCTGGAAGTCTGCAAGGGGATTGCTGCTCGCTTGGGGTCCACCGCTTTGACCCTCTGCAGGGAAATCCACGTTCACGTAGGTCTGGGTGCCATTGCTCCATCCGTACAGGGTGGTGGCTGCACAGATCACTTTGATGTTGATGCCGCTTCCAAAAATCCAGTTGGCACCCGCAGTCTGTCTCGGATCGTTGGTGTACAACCTGAGCTGCTGGGAGTAATTGAGCAGAAGGGGTTTTCCTGTTGCTGGATCAATGGGGCATCTGCCAGACACCGTGACGGTTCTCGAGGTGCCCGGGGCCAGGGTTTTGCTGAGGTTTTCATCACTGAGAATCAAGTCATGACCGCTGCCCCAACTGTAAGTCAAAGGCTGCGTGCCAGAGTTCTTGAGCACAAAAGAAGTGGTGGCTCTGGTTTCGCTGATCTTGGTGTCCGGACTGGTGACGGTTCGGGCCGTTCCAGAGGTCACGGATGGACCGGCCAGTTTGGGTGCGTTCACCACAGAGGCTGGCATGATGTGGTCAAAGCGCCTCTGGTCGTTGTAGACGGTGGTGGTTTTGCTGATGCAGTTGAGCTGGTTGGTCGTGGACGGTGTGCCCAGATTCCAGTCCTGCAAGTTTTTCACTTCGGTGGGTGCAGAGGGGTTGTTGTTGGCATCCACGGTGACTTTGCCGATCTTCTGGTCAAAGACGCTCCAGTTCAGGACGTGGTCCTGACGGCTTTCCAGCCAGCTGTTGAATGCAGAAGTGCCCTGAGGGATGGATTTTCCAGCTGTTGCATCATAAGGCGCGTCGTAATACAGCTCATTGCGGAACCAGAAGGCATGGGATGGATCTGCAGCGTTGTTGAAACCGCGAACCGGCACCACAAACGTCTGGATGGGGTTGGGGTTGCCTTCCAGATTGTAAGGATCGGTGTTGATGCGCACCACCAGGTCCTGATGGGGCATGGCCACCTTGAACCATTTTTTGGGGTTGCTGCCCTGACCCTGATAATTGGCCAGAACCATTTCGTTTTTGTAGGTGATGTTGCCTTTGAGGAACGTTTCCACTTTCAGCACGGCACCGGGCTTGAACCGTTTGCTGGGGAAGAACGTCCAGCGGTCACCACGGGTCACCACCGAACTGACGGTACCCGCGTCATTGATGGTCCGTAGGTCTTCTGCCGCATTGCGCACCCGCAGATCAAACATTTTCACGTCGTTGAGGTAAGCAAGGCCCACCAGAGCATAGGTGTTGATGTACACATTGGTGGTGGCACCTCCTCCTTCAGGAACCCCGGCAAGGGTCAAAGTGGGACGGTAAAAATAGTCGTAGTGCAGAGGAGAAGGCACAGATGTGGTGCCTGCAGCATTGATCGGGTAGGGCACCAGTTGCATGTCGGTGGTCTGGGGCAGCACCGTGGTGTAGGCGTGGTAGTTGTAAGGGGTGGCCCCATCGCTCAGGGTGAAGCTCTGGTTCCATCCTGCACCAAACCGGGTGAAGGCAGAGCAGGTGGGGGCAGTGGCCATTTCTTCCACCCGGGTGTCAGGGGATTCCGTTGGCCTGGGTGTGGGCTGCACGCCACAACTGGCCAGTCCCACAGAGAGCACCGACAACACATGAACAGCATTGATTTTCATAAAAGACCTCGACAAAACAAAAGACGCGAAATGGCTGGGGGTTGATGCAAACGATACAGATTGACGATCTGGAAAATGAAACCTCCTGTGAGAATTGTATCTTTTTTCTCATCCTTGTGCAAAAACCTTGATTTTGATTTTCAATGGCTCTTTGATGTCATGGGCGGGCCATACATCTCCAGCATGCTTTGCCATTTGGACTGGGCCGTTTCCTCTGGTTCGCCGACCACCAGTTCAACAAACCGGCCCTCTTCTGCTGGATCTCTGGGCTTGAGGGCCACTTGGTAAGCCTTGCAGGTGTTGCAGGCAAAATACCGCTCCAATTTGGGTGAACTTTCAAACGGACTGACATCAAACAACCGCAAAATGCCCACTTTGCAGGCAGGACATTGAATGTGCACCTCTGGTCCCTGACTGGCTTTCATCGCGGCATCCAGCCACTGTTGTTGCAAGGTTTTGCGGTGCCCCATCCCGAGAGCATACCGTTTTGTCTCGACTTACAGGACATTTCTGTAAGTGGAAACCTCTGCATGTTTTTGGACTCGGAGCTTGAAGTCTGGTTTTTGGTGTGTGGAGAAAGAAATTTCCTGAACCTTGAAACCCCCCACTGGTTTTTCGGGACATAAATCCCACATGAAAAACCTGTAAGTGGGCTGTAAGTGGGCTGGGGCATCATACACCCATGGGTTCACCTTCGAGAACAAAATCACATACCAAACCCACCTACGTTGTGGTGATGTGGCGCGCAGAAAACGGTGTCTGGCAGGGTCGTGTCAAAGCCCTCCCCGATGGCCGGGAACAACTGGTGCCCGACATGCGCGGTGTGGTGGATGTCGTGGAGACCTTACAGGAGGGTCAAGATGCAAAGCAGTCTGAATAATCCCAAAACCGAATCCATCCAGATTCCCATGATGGATGTCAGTCTGGACCGCAAGGGAGTGATGGCCGGTCTGGTGTTCTCGGTGGTCCTGAGCATCCTGATTTTCATCGGATCCAACCGCCTGAAAAGCTTTGACGGGGCTCTGGCTGGATACTGCTTCTCGACCCTGTTTGCCCTCTTTGGCGTGGTGTACCGCTACGCGGTGTGGCTCCAGAGGCCCGCCACCAAACTGTACTGGGAGCGCGGCTGGCAACTGTTCTGGCAAAAAGGCCACCGGTGGCAAAACACCCGGAAATTCTTCGTGCTGGCCTGGGAGAAACTGCTGGAGCAGCGCTTCATCCGCCAGCGTTCCAGAGGCCGCTGGGCCGCCCACCAGTTCATTTTCTGGGGTTGCGTGCTGGCCATTCTGGTGACCTTCCCCCTGACTTTCGGATGGCTGCACTTTGCAAGCCTGCCCGAGAAACCCGACCACTACTACATGGTGCTGTTCGGCATCGACATGACGTTCACCGCGTTTTATGCCCGAAGCGTGGTGGGTTGGCTGTACTTCCACATGCTGAACATCGCTGCGGTGCTGTGCCTGATCGGGGTCACCCTCGCTGTGGCCCGCCGCATGAAAGACGAAGCCGAAATCACCACCCAGCGTTTCGACAACGACATGATGCCCCTGATCCTGCTGTTTGCGGTCAGCGTGACCGGCATGATGCTGACCGTTTCCAACATGTTCATGGAAGGGAAGTTTTACTACTGGATCACCACCACCCACGCCGTGACCGTGATGCTCTGGCTTTTGTACCTCCCTTTCGGCAAGTTCTTTCACATCTTCCAGCGCATCGCCAACGTGGGCGTGTGGTTCTACAAAGCCTCTGGCGCCGAAAGCGAGCAAGGCAAGTGCGCCCGCTGCGGAGACGAATACATCTCCCTGATGCACCAGCAGGACATCAAAACCATCCTCCCCGAACTGGGCTTCAACTACGAGCACGAGCAGGCCGAAAACTGGCAGAACCTCTGCCCCTCCTGCCGCCGCAAAATGGTCACCGCCAACCAGTTCCGCATTTCCGGCAAGGAGTTCATGTAATGGCCAAGGTTCCGCTCACCCGAGAAGAAATGGTGGACCTGTACGGTCCCACCCTGCACTACACCCCTGCTGGTGGTTTCAAGACCATCGAAGAGTACGACCGACTCGTGGCCACCCACTGCTGCTTCTGTGGACAGCAATGCGGCATCAACCTGAAAGTCAAAGACAACGCTGTGGTCGGTTTTGAACCCCGCACCGACTTCCCTTTCAACAAAGGCAAACTGTGCCCCAAAGGGGTCAAACGTTACCTGCAAGGCTCACACCCCGACCGCCTGATGTACCCCATGAAGCGCACCGAAAAAGGCTACGAGCGCATCTCGTGGGATCAGGCCCTTGAGGAAACCGTTTCCAAAATCAAAGAAATTCAGGCCAAATACGGACGTGACAGCTTTGCGATGCTGAGTGGGGTCAGCCTCACCACCGAAAAGAGCTATCTGGTCGGAAAATTTGCCCGCCTTGCCCTGCAAACCGCCAACCTCGATTACAACGGCAGGCTGTGCATGGTCAGCGCCGGAGCAGGCAACAAAAAAGCCTACGGCATCGACCGCGCCTCCAACCACTGGGAAGACATCACCAAAGCCAAAGTGATTTTCGTGATTGGCACCAACATTGCCGAGTGCTTCCCCATCACCACCGATTACGTGTGGCGCGCCAGAGACAACGGAGCCAAACTGATCTACGCCGATCCACGCATGGTCCCGATGGCAAGGACTGCGGATCTGTACTTGCCCCTCAGACCCGGAACGGACAGCGCACTCCTGATATCCATGCTGCACGTGATCATCAGGGACGGCCTCACCGACGAGAAATTCATTGCCGAGCACACCTCGGGCTTTGAAGAAACCCGTGAAGCCGTGAAAGACGCCACCCCAGAGTGGGCCGCCAAAATCACCGGCATTCCGGCCCACCAGATCGAGAAAGCTGCCCGCTGGTATGGTGAGGCCGAAACCGGCATGATCCTGCACGCCCGAGGTCTGGAACACCAGACCAAAGGGGTCGAGAACGTGGTCTCCTGCGCCAACCTCGCCCTGGCCACCGGAAAAATTGGCCGGGAGGGTTGCGGTCACAGCACCATCACCGGGCAGGGCAACGGTCAAGGGGGCCGCGAGCATGGCCACAAGTGCGACCAGCTTCCCGGAAACCGCGACATCACCAACCCCGAGCACCGCCAGTACATTGCAGACATCTGGGGCGTGGAAGAATCCGAAATTCCCGGAAAGGGCCTCTCTGCGCAGGAAATCCTCAATGAGATCCACGCAGGGAACATCAAAGGACTGCTCTCGATTTGCTTCAATCCTCTGGTCAGCCTGCCAGACGCCAACTTCAACCGCGAAGCCCTTGAGAAACTGGAGCACTACACCGTGATTGACTTCTTCCTGTCGGAAACCGCACAACACGCAGACATTGTGCTGCCCGGCAGCTTGCAAGAAGAAGACGAAGGCACCACCACCTCTGGAGAAGGTCGGGTCATCAAGATCAATCAGGCGATCACCCCTCCCGGAGAGGCCAAAAAAGACTGGGAAATCCTGCTGGACATTGCCCACCGTCTGGGACGCGGCAAATACTTCCCCTACCAGAACACCAAAGAGATCTTTGAAGAATTGCGCCTCGCCTCCCGTGGCGGAACCGCCGACTACTCGGGCATCACCTGGGAGCGGGTTGAAAAAGAAAACGGCGTGTTCTGGCCTGCCCCCCAGACCACCGAAAAAGGCAAAACCGCCAAACGCTCCGAGGACCTCGACACCCACCACCCCGGCACCCCCAGACTTTTCGAAGGTGGAAAATTCTACCATCCCGACGGACGCGGTCACTTCAACGCCGTCAAATGGCGCGAATCTGGCGAAGTGGTGGACACCGAGTACCCCATCTGGCTCACCACGGGCCGCGTGGTCAGCCAGTACCTCTCTGGCACCCAGACCCGCCGAATTGGACCCTTGGTGGACCAGTACCCCAACCCCAGAATGGAAATCCACCCTCGACTGGCCCTCAAACTGAACATTCAGGACAACGACTGGGTGACCGTCAAAACCCGCCGGGGCCAGATCACCGTGCGGGCCATGGTGGTCAACACCATCCGCCCCGACACCGTGTTCGTGCCTTACCACTGGGGCGGCAAACAGAGCATCAACATGCTCACCCAGCGGGCTCTGGATCCGGTCTCCAAAATTCCCGAGTTCAAAGTCAGTGCCTGTGTGGTCTCCAAAGCCACCCCCGAAGAAATCCGTGAAGGGGAAGAAGCCCAGAGGCTCTCTGGCAAAACCGAGAAACTCCCGGTCAATTACGGCATCAATGACCGCAGAAGGGAGTTCTCCAGATGAGTGTTCAGCGGTCAGCGGTCAGCGGTCAGCATTTCCATCTGGCTTTTGCTGAAGCATTTTACAGCCCTCGGCCCTTTGCCCTCGGCCCTCGGCGTTCTGGAGGCCCCCATGTCTGAAATGCGCTTCTTCATCGATCCGATCCGTTGCATTGGTTGCAAAAGCTGCATGCAGGCGTGCAGTGAGTGCGCCACCCACAAAGGCAAACCCATGATTCACCTCGAATACATGGAACGCGGAAACTCCACCCAGACCGTGCCGATGGTGTGCATGCACTGCGAAAACCCCACCTGCGCTGCCGTGTGCCCAGCAGACGCCATCAAACGCACCGAAGATCAGGTGGTCCAGAGCAGCCTGAAAGAACGCTGCATCGGCTGCAAAAACTGCGTGATGGCCTGCCCCTTCGGCGTGCCCCGTTACTACCCCGAGATGGACCAGATGCTCAAGTGCGACATGTGCTACGACCGCACCTCTCAGGGCCTGAAACCCATGTGCGCCACCGTGTGTCCCTCGGAAGCCCTCTTTTACGGCACTTTAGAAGAGTTCCAATCCAGACGCAAAGGCACCCCCATCAACACCTTCGATTTCGGGATGCAGGAAATCAAAACCCGCGTGTTTCTGGTGGCCCCCGACGGTTACGTGAACCTGTCCATGGACGTGATGCACCACCTCGATGGCCGTTTTGAAGACGGCGCTTACGACCACCTCGATCCTTTCAGTCACCTTGAAGCCATGCCGATGTCAGGAGGCCTGCTGTGAAAAGCAAGACCCAACAAGACCCCCACTGGAAAGCCGACTTTTCGGTGGACTGGGACAAAACCAGCTACATCACCCGCCGGGAATTCACCCGCTTTCTGGGCCTCTCCAGTGCTGCTCTGGGCCTCGGTAGTGCCCTTCTGGCGGTCGCGGGCACCGTCCAGCAAGAAACCACCTCCCACCCAGAGAAAGAAGTGGCCAGCGTGGACAGCCTGAAACCCAGAGGATTCCTGGCCTTCCGCTACCCCGAAAAAGACGACCACGCCCTGCTTTTGCGCCACGAGGACGGCACCTTCAGTGCTTATTCCCAGAAGTGCCCCCACCTCGGTTGCCATGTGTTCTTCGCAGAGCACACCGGAAAACTGGAATGCCCCTGCCACGAAGGTTTCTTTGATGCAAAAAGCGGTGACGTGCTGGCCGGACCTCCCCAGAGGGGCCTTGACCGGGTGAAACTCGAAATCAGAGAAGGCGTGGTCTACGCCATCGGAATGGAACGGGCATGAACAACACCCAGAAGCAAAAAACCGTGATGCTCGACCTGATTCTGGTGTTCATTCTGGTGCTCTGGACCATCCAGCTCTTTCTTTTGATCACCGGACTGGACGCTTATCTGGGCGGAGACAAAGGCATTTTGTGGCCCATTGCAGCCAGTTCTCTGGTGCTGGGTGGGATCAATTTGAAACTGGTGTCGATGATTCGCAATTGAGCCGAGAGCCTTGTAGGGGCTAGGCGTGCCTCGCCCTGAAGCCGAGAGCCAAATCAATCTTTAAAGTCCCAAACGCCATGTCAAGGTTAAAAGCCATCGCAAAAGCCCGATAGAAATGCCCTCGGCCCTCGGCCCTGCGCCCTCGGCAATGAAGGAGCCCCCATGCAGAGCGTACACATGAACAAAACCACCCAACAAAGCGAGGCATCCAGAGTCCTCTGGCTCTCCACACTCGGCTTCACCCTGATGTTTGCGGTGTGGCTGATGTTCGGGGTGCTGGGGATTCCCATCCGCAAAGAACTGGGTCTGACCGACCTGCAAATGAGCTGGCTGACCAGCGTGGCGGTCCTGAACGGGGCCATCTGGAGGCTGTACTTCGGCATCCTCACCGACCGCATTGGTGGCCGCAACGTCTTTCCGTGGATGCTGCTGCTCACTGCGATTCCCACTGCTCTGGTGGCCTTCACGCACAGTTACGTGCTGCTTTTGGTGCTGGCCTTCATGATCGGCATGGCCGGGAATTCCTTCTCGGTGGGGATTGCATGGAATTCCGCATGGAACAGCAAAGAGCATCAGGGGTTTGCCCTCGGGGTGTTCGGAGCTGGGAATGTGGGAGCCAGCGTCACCAAACTGGTGGCCCCGACCCTGATTGCCCTTCTTCCTGCTGCAGGCTTTCTGGGTGGAGTGATTCCCGGAGGGTGGCGTTTCATCCCGATCATGTACGCCGTGCTTCTGGTGGTGATGGCCCTGTGCATGTGGGCTTTTGGACCCAAGCAGGACCGCATGCCCGGACAGGGCAGACCCATGTCCGAAATCCTTAAGCCCCTGCGTGAAGTGCGGGTGTGGCGTTTCAGCCTGTACTACGTGGTGGTTTTTGGGGCTTACGTGGCCCTGAGCGCATGGCTTCCCAAGTACTACGTGGATGTGTACGGCCTTGACCTCAAACATGCAGCCCTCCTCACCACCATTTTCATTTTCCCGGCCAGTTTGCTGCGTCCTCTGGGTGGCTTCCTGAGTGACAAATTTGGTCCCAGAGTGGTCATGAAACTGATGTTCGCCCTGATTTTCATTCCCTCGGTGGTGCTGTCCCTTCCTGTGCTGGAATTGCCGGTGGGCACCTTCACGGCCCTGCTGTTCGTGATGGCGGTTGGGATGGGGATCGGCAAAGCTGCCGTCTACAAGTACATTCCCCAGTATTACCCCAGCGATGTGGGTGCGGTGGGTGGACTGGTGGGCATGTTCGGTGCTCTGGGTGGATTCGTGCTGCCCCCCCTGTTCGCAGTGTCCCAGAGCCTGATCGGTGTCCCTGAAGCCACCTTCATGGTGATGTCGGTGATCACTTTGCTGGCTGCCCTGTGGCTGGCTGCGGTCCTGAACAAACTGCACGCTTTGCCTTGAAAGTTCACAGTAAACAGTTCACAGCGAAAAGATCCTGTGCAGTACACCCCCAAATCCCCTTGCCCCAATTGCCTTTTGAAAGGATGTCAACATGCTCAGTCAAAACCAGAAACCCGCCCAGGACCCCACATGGCTCAGTGAATGGACCCCCGAGAAGGAATCCTTCTGGGAAAGCGAAGGCAAAGCCAGAGCCTGGAAAACCCTCACCGTCACGACCTTCAATCTGGTGCTGGCCTTTGCCACGTGGTTCATGGTGTCGGCCATCGTGACCCGATTGCAGGGGGTGGGGTTCAACCTCTCCACCACCCAGCTGTTCTGGCTGACCGCCATGCCTGGTCTGGCTGCCGGAACCCTGCGCATCGCCCACACCTTCTTCATTCCGCTGTTCGGTTCACGGCACACCATCACCATTTCGACGTTAAGTCTGCTGATTCCCGCCATTGGCTGGGGAATTGCCGTGCAAAACCCCGAGACCCCTTACTGGGTCCTGATGCTGCTGGCTTTCGCTGCCGGTTTGGGCGGAGGCAACTTCTCCAGCTTCATGCCTTCCACATCCCTGTTCTTCCCCAAAAAACTGCAAGGTACCGCGCTTGGCATTCAGGCTGGAATCGGCAACTTCGGGGTGTCTCTGGCCCAGTTCCTGACCCCCTGGGTGATTGGGCTGGCCGGGTTTGCCTCTCTGGCCGGCGGTTCTCAAACCTTCCATGACAAAACCAAAACCTCAGAAATCTTCCTGCAAAACGCCCCTTACGTTTACGTGCCCCTGATCCTGATCGGTGCCGTGTGGGCATGGTTCGCCCTGAAAAGCATTCCGGTCAAAGCCAACCCCAGACAGATCCTGACCATCTTCAAAGACAAACACACCTGGGTGATGACCTCGATTTACCTGATGACCTTCGGGGCCTTCTCTGGACTGTCCAGCGCTTTCCCCCTGCTCATCAAAACCCTGTACGGCGGATTTGAGAACGCTCCGGTTCCCCTCCAGTACGCCTTCTTTGGTCCATTGATTGGCAGTGCAGTGCGCGTGGTGTTCGGCATGGTTGCCGACAAAACCGGCGGAGCCATCCTGACCACCATCTCTGGGGTTGGAATGCTGACCAGTGCCATCTTCACCAGCTTTTACGTCACCCCCAAAAGCCTTGAAGAGTTCCCCTTCTTTGTGGCCGGAATGCTCTCCCTGTTCTTCTTCTCTGGCATTGGCAACGCTTCGACTTTCCGCCAGATGCCCGTGATTTTTCCCGCCACTCAGGCTGCGGGCGTGATTGGCTGGACCGCTGCGATTGCTGCTTACGGCCCTTTCATCGTGTCCATGCTGATCAGCAGCACCATCGCTGCCACTGGAAACACCGTTGCTTTCTTCTACGGCATTGCAGCGTTCTTCCTGTTCAACGTGGCCCTCAACCATTACTTTTATGGACGCAAAGGGGCCGAACGCCCGAGCTGACCTTCACCTGCTTCTCTCTTCCCAAATCCCTTCTGTTGCCCCTGCTGCCTCGCAGGGGTTTTTCTTTATGCTGAGGGTATGGTTCACAGGCGTGTGTTTTTGATGGCTCCGTTGGGATGGTTGGCAGGCAAGGCCAGAGCTGCCGAACAGAAAACCGTGCTGGTCATTGGGGCGGGCATCTCGGGTCTGGCTGCCGCTCAGAAGTTGAAGTCAGAAGGTGTGCGGGTGATGGTGCTGGAGGCCAGAGACCGCATCGGGGGGCGCATTCACACGGACACTTCACTGGGAATGCCTCTGGACCTCGGGGCCAGTTGGATCCATGGCAGCGAGGGAAATCCGATGGACAAGCTGGCCCGCCAACTCAAAGTGAAAACCGTACCCACCGATTACGACGACTTGGAACTGTACCCCGAAGACCTGCAAATGCCTTCTGAAAGTCAGGTGCAAAACTGGCTGAACCGCGCCACCACTTACGCAGAATCCCAGAGCAAGGATTTGTCGCTGGAACAGGCTTTGAAGCAGGTGGGGGTGGGTCTGGACACCCGAGGCCAGCGTTATGCGTTCAACAGCACTGTGGAGCACGAATTTGCAGCAGACCTGTCAGAACTCTCGGGTCGGCACTGGAACACCTCCGGAGACCTCTCTGGGCCGGATTTGCTGTTTCCGGGCGGTTACAGCCAGATCCTCAGGCCTTATCAGGGCTTGGACGTGCGTCTGGGCCAGCAGGTGAAACGCATCGAGCAGGACGCCCGTCAGGTGCGGGTGGTCACACAGAAACAGACCTTTCAGGCGGACCATGTCCTCGTGACGGTACCTCTGGGGGTCCTCAAAGCCCGAAAAATCGAGTTCGTGCCCGCTTTGCCCCAGCTTCAACAGCAGGCCATCGGGCGTCTGGGGATGGGCCTCCTCAACAAAACCGTGCTGGTCTTTCCAGAGGTGTTCTGGGATGAATCTTTGCTGCTCGGTCATGCCGACACCCAGCCCGGCAGGTGGGCAGAGTGGCTGAATTTGGAGCGGTTGCTGCAAAAACCTGTGCTGCTGGGTTTCAATGCCGGGTCTTATGCACGCAAACTGGAAGGCTGGTCGGACCAGAGAATTGTAGAGGATGCTTTGCAGGTGCTGTCCCAGAGGTACGGCCCTGTGCCCAGACCGTTGAAATTCAAAATCACCCGCTGGGGTCAGGACCCCCACAGCCTCGGGTCGTACTCGTTTTACCCCACCCACAGCAGCCCCGAGGACCGCGAAAATCTGGGTCAACCGTTCAAAAAGCTGTTTTTTGCCGGAGAGGCCACCAGTCTGGATCACCCTTCCACCGTGCATGGTGCGTATGTCTCGGGTTTGAGGGTTGCGGACGAACTGCTGGAAAACCTGTAAACCTGAAAAAAAGACACCCCTCTGGAAGTCCAGAGGGGTCTTTTGTGCCCTGTGTTTTCAGTTCAGTTGCAGGCCCAGAATGATCGGGTCGTGGTCGCTGGAACGGAAAGGGGTGGGGGTGTACAGGTCGAGGATTTTCTGGCGGTAATCAAGGTACTGCGATTCGTCAGAGTTGATGTGCCAGATGCCCACGCCGTAAATTTTGGATTGCAGGCTGGGGGCCACGAAGATGTGGTCCAGAGATCCACTCTCGCCCGCGAAGGAGTAAGAGTAACGCTCAGGTTCGGGCAGGCGTTCTTCGGCAGACTGGTAACCGGCCTCTTTGATCACTTTGACCGGATCTTCTGCGCCGTAGGCGTTGAAGTCTCCAACCAGCACCACATTGGGCGTACTGAGGGTGTTCACGAAGTTCAGCAGTTGCTTGGACTGCTCGGTGCGCTTCTGGTTCCAGCAGCCCTGTCCGGTGTCGGTGTCGGTGTTGCCACAAGACCCTTTGGATTTGAAGTGGATGCCCACCACTGTGAAGGTCTCTTTGCTGCCTTTGCGGGAGAAGGTCTGGGCCAGAGGGGGCCTTTCAAACACATTGCTGCTGTCGATCTTGAAGTTCCCAACAGGTGCAATGGTGTCCAGTCGGTACAGGTAAGCCACCCGGATGTCGTCTGAGCCCAGTTTGGGGGTTTTGATGCTGCCGTACACCTTGCCTCCCAGAGCTTCGTTCAGGCCGTCGGTCAGGTCCTGAAGGGGGTCTTTGGGGTCTTTGGGGTTTTCGGTGGGGACGTTGTTTTCGATCTCCATCAGGGTGATCACATCGGTTTGCAGTTCCACCATGGTGGCAATCAGTTTTTTGCGCTGGCGTTCCAGCTCAATTTCGTCGGTGGCTCCGCGCATCTCCAGCGTGGTGAAGTAATTCAGCACGTTCATGGAGGCGATTTTCACGTTTCCGGCCACAAAAGGGGGTTTCTCTGGACGTGGGCTGGTGCGGGTGATGGTTGGGGCTTTGACCGGCTCGACTTTGTAGGTGTCGAGGTCGTACCGCAGCACCCCGGTCACCCCATCCACGGTGTCCCCGAGGCGGATGTAATCTTGCATGAAGGGAACTGGGCTGGGGTACTCCTCACTGGCCCCGTCGCCCAGCACGATGCGCAAATCAAGGTTCTGCTGTTTGGTGCGGGTGGTGTTGCCGTTGGTGGGCACGAACTGGCGGCCTTCGGCAGCCAGACCCATTTCGCCATAACGCTCCAGTCGGTACAGGTCGGTGATGGTCAGTTTCTGTGGAAAGCTGAGCAGCATGCCTTCCAGAGCTTCCCAGCTGTTTCTGGGCAGGGTTATAGGGGTCGGTGCAAGGGTGTTCCCCGAGCTGCACACCGTCACTTCGGAGGGCAGTTCGATGCTGGTTTCGGTGTCTTTGCCTCGGGCTTTGGGGTTCAGGTATTCCTTGACCGTTCCGGTCACCTGCACCTCATCCCCGATCTTGAGGTCCAGAGCACCCAACTGGAACACGAACAGGCCATCAGAGGTCGCGGGATCGTTGTCCCCTTCTTTGTCCTGAATGAAAAAGCCGTTGAATTTCAGGCGGCCTTCGAAGATGCCAGTCACCACACCACGGGTGGTCACTTTCTGGTCTTTGAGGGGGCTCTGGGCGGTGTTGCCCTGAATGGCGGGAATGGGGGTGGTTTTTTCGGGCGTGGGGCAGGCAGCGAAAGCCACTCCGCCGCACATCAGCAAGGTCACGAGGGTTCGGGCAGGGTTGTTGGGCATGTTGTCCTCAGAGCTGGGGGTTTTTCAGGCTGGTGGTGGACACCACTTTGGGCTGGAAGTTGGGCTGCACTTGCATCATGAACAGCTGGGAGAACACGCGGTCCCCTGCGCTGTTGAAGCGGATGTCGCCACTCAGCAGGTCCAGAGCGTTGATTTCACGGACCATTTTCATCAGTTGCTCGCGGGTGGGGACTTCGCCTTTTTCCAGACCGTAGGCTTTGATGCAGCGCTCCAGGGCACGCAGGTACACTTTGGTGGCGTCGTAGCCGTACATGGCCAGACCGTGGGGGTCCTGACGGTAGTTGCTGCGGAATTCTTTCACGAACTCCTGGCTGTTGGGGTAAGCCGACACCGGACCAATGCCGGTCACGAAGTAGGTGCCCACTGTGGCGGCCCCACCGATGCGGGAGTAATCTTCAGAGTCCAGTCCCGATGTGCCCACGAAGTCGGCGGCCACCCCTGCGTCGCGCAACTGTTTGATCAGGTATGCGCCCTGCTCGTACACCCCTCCGAAGAAAATCACATCGGGTTTGAACACCTTCAGTTTGATCACGAAGCTCTGGAAGTTGGTGCGGTCACGGGTGCCTTCGTAGCCCAGCACCTTCACCCCGGAGCGCTCCAGATTGATTTTGAGGGTTTCAGCGAGGGTTTCGCCCACCGAGGTTTTGTCGTTGATGATGTAGACGGTGCGGGCTTTGAGGGTGTTGGCAATGAATTCTGCAGCCACCGGGGCTTGCAGGGCGTCGCTGGCCACCATGCGCTGCACATTGGGGAATTTCTGTGCAGTCAGGTTGTTGGCGGTGGCGTTGGGGGTGATCATCGAGATGTTCTCGGGGGCGAACACGGTGGCGGCGGCTTGCGTGGCCCCCGAGTTGATGCTGCCGATCACGGCGTAAATGTTGCGGTCTTTGATCAGGCGTTTGGCGTTGCTGGTGGCCTGATAGGGAAGACCCCGGTCATCGAATTCGGTCAGGGACAGGTCAATGTCGTAGGCCCGTTTGAAGTAGGCTCTGGATTCTTGCAGGGCCATGCTGGCTCCGCTGACCACCTGATTGCCGAAGTACGACTGGGAGCCGGAAAGGGGCAGCAGGGCTGCAATTTTGAAGGGTTTGGCTTCGGCTGCACCCGCAGCAAGCGCCAGGACAAGCATGGTTTTTTTGAGCATGGTTTCTCCTTGTCAGCAGAAAAATCTGCTGATCTTCAGGGTGTTTGAACAGGCAAGGGAGGTTGCCTTTTAAGAAATTAGACTCAGCCCAATTTTTGGGCGCATTCACCATGCTAATACGAATCTTAAGTTTTGTAAATTCCCTTAAGTCCCGTAAGTAAAATTAAACCAAGACATCACACAAGAATGACAAAGCTGACCGACACGAGAGAAACAAAGGAAACTTTGTTTCTTGAAAGAACCAACACCCAAAAGAAAGCTCTGGGGTCAAATGACCCCAGAGCTTTCCAGCAAAGTGAAACAGGTGTTCAGTATTTGGGTGTTCAGTATTTGAAGGTGAAAGGATTGTTGATGGTGACCGTCCAATCTTTGCTGGGGTCGGCACTGTTGCCTGTGCCGGGCAAAATGGATCCGCCACCGTAATTGTCCCCACCGACCACCACAGCAGAGAGCCTGATGGTGCTTCCTGCTCCCAGCACACTGCGGGCCAATTTGGCTTTGAGGGTCAACACCCCGTTGTCATTGACGACCTTGAGGGTCTCGGTTTCGACCAATTCGGTTTTGCCATCCGCCAGAATACGGCGCAACTCGGGGGTGGCATTGGTGTTGTAGTTGGCAATGAAGAAGTTGGGGGCCACACTGCCAAACTGCACTTTTCTGGCCCAGGCATCCAGGGTGTTCATGTCCTGCACCGGACCGCCATCGCCCATCGACAGGTACTGGATCATGGAGTTGTTGTCCACCCGGTAGGTGATGCCGGTGTACAGGTACTGGGCGTCCTGAGCGGCGCACAGTTTGCCCAGAGCGTTGCCGTCTCCCCAGCCTGCATACACGTTGGTGGTGCATCCAGCAGCATCAAATTCATCCAATGTGGCGAGGTCCAGATTGAAAGCAGATTTCAGGGCTGGCAGGGCAGGCAACTGGAAGGTCACCTGATCGGCGTCTGCAATCAGGGTGGACAGGGCAGGCACCGTGACCGTGCCAGAGACGGTTTCCAGAGGGGTGCTGCTGAAGGTGTCTCCTTTGACATGAACCCGGAAGGTGCCCTCGGGAAGGTTGACCGTCTGTGCGGTTTCGCTGGCATTGAAAATCACCAGAGCATTCTTCCAGCTTTCGCCCTCCACACCACTGGCGTTCAGCACGAAGCCCACCAGACCTTTGCTGGCGTCCAGATTGAGGGGGGTGAAAGCCGACTTGACCTGTGCGCTGGTGGACAGGCGGAACACCGGATGGGCAGCACGCAGTTTGATGATGCTTGCGTAGTAGGCGTTCACATCGGCAAACCGGTTGCTTTGCAGGCGGGTCCAGTCGAAGGCGTTGATGTCATCGCCCGAGTTGTAAGAGTTGCCGTCCCCTTTCTTGGTGCGGGCAAATTCTTCACCTCCGGACATGAACGGCAGGCCTTGCGCAGTGAACACCAGAGCCCCTGCCATTTTCTGCATTTGCTTGAGGGTGGCCTCGTCTTTGCCTTTGCTGGCCCCCATGGTCAGGCGGTCCCACAACACGTAATTGTCGTGACTGGTGGCGTAATTGGTGCTTTCGCCGGGTTCCTGAGTGAAGTCGTCCAGGCTGCCTTTGAGGCCCGTCAGGATCGCTCCAGAGCGGCCAAAATCGCCCTGAATGAAACCCTTGGTGTCGATCTCGAAAACCCCTCCAATGATGCCATTGCGGAAGTTGTCGTTGAACACCCCCTGCTGCATGCCTTTTTGTGCCCCTTTGCCGAAGTAGATGGGGCCACCACCGGTCCACGGCTCACCGTACATCACGATGTCGGGTTTGAAGGCGGTCAGGGCGTTGGTGATGTCCTGAACGGTTTCTTTCTTGAAGGTGCCCAGCAAATCAAAACGGAAGCCCTGAATGTGGTACTCGCTCACCCAGTATTTCAGGGAGTCGATCACAAAATTTTTGACCATGGGGCGTTCGGTGGCCATCACATTGCCGACCCCGGTGTCGTTCAGGTAATTGCCCCCATCGGTGGTGCGGTAGTAGTAGTAAGGCACCAGTTGATCGAAAGGAGAACGCTCTCCGGTGTGCTTGGTGTGGTTGTACACCACGTCCATGATCACCCCGACCCCGGCATCGTGGAAGCCTTTGACCATGGTTTTGAATTCCCGGATGGTGGCTGCCGGATCGTTGGGGTTGGTGGAATACTGCGCCTCTGGGACGTTGTACAGGTAAGGGTCATAACCCCAGTTGTAGGCCCCTTCGGTCTGGTTGCCGAAATCGTACACGGGCAGAAGTTGCACGGCATTGATGCCCAGACCTTTCAGGTGGTCCAGACCGGTGGAGACTTCCGTGCCGGGCACTTTGGTGCCGGTTTGCACCATCCCAAGGTATTTGCCCCGTTTGGCGGCGTCCACCCCCGAGGAGGCATCCACCGTGAAGTCCCGCACATGCACCTCGTACACCGACACATCGGTGCGTTTCTGGAAGGTGGGCTGCTTGTAGGTGCCCCAGTTCTCGGGCTGGGTGCTGCTCAGGTTCACAATGGCGGATTTGCTGTTGGCGATCGGCAAATCTTCAAAGTAATTGCTGGCTGCTCTGGAGTACGGGTCCACGGTGGTTTTGGTGGCTCCGTAACGGGTGACTTTCAGTTGGTAGAATTTGCCGTTCAAGTCTCCATTTTCGGTTCCGGCCCACACGCCTTTGTCTCCACGCACCAAATCCACCGTTTTGTACGGAGTTGCGTCTGCTGCGCTGTTGAACAGCAACACCTGCGCTTTGGTGGCCACTGGCGTCCACACTTTGAAGGTGGTGGATGCTGGGGTGTAATTCGCCCCGAGGTCCCCTCCTGCATAGGTGAAATCCGGGGTGCTCAGCACGTCTCTGGCATACACGGTCATGTTGCCCTGCACGCCGGGCGCAGCCACCTGAATGTTTTCACTGATCTGCTCGGGCTTGATGGAGGCCCCGAGTTGAATCACTGCGGTGGTGCCGTTCATGGTGACCCCGGCAATGGCCTGCTTGGCCCCACCAATGGTCACGCTGATTTTGTCTTTGGACAACTCTGAAGGAGGCTGGCTGTAAGACAGACGGATCTCGTTGGCTTTGTCCATGAAAGCAAACTGGGCTTTGGCACCCAGGTCAATCTTGCTTGGATCGGTGTAGAAGTCTTTCTGTCCACTCACCACCCAGATTTCCCCGAGTCCACTGTCAGGAATGTTGGCGAAACGGTCGTCGGAAGTGTCTTTTTCCGACCAGTCGTCTTTGCGCACAATGAATCCCCGTTTGCCGGGTGCTTCTTTGGAGCCGATGATGGCAATTTTGCCGTATTTGTCGTCTTCGGTGAAAGCAAAAGCTTGACCTTCTTTGTTCTCAGGCCAAGACCACACATCCCATTTGGTGTAATCGTTGTCGAAACGGTGGTAGTGCAGCACCAGCACGCTCTTGATCTCTGGGTCACCGAGTTTGGTTTTGAAGAAGTTCAAGTCTTTGCCGGTCAGGTAAGAGGGGTAGGTTTCGGTGGGTGGGGGTGTGGTGTTGAAATTGCAAGCAACAAGACCAAGCACCGCCGTGCCAAGCAGCAGAGGGCGTTTCAGAAACACAGGGTTTCTCCTTTCCACACAAGGCATGAGCAACCCTCTGGACCGGGGGAAGTCCAGTTGGAACCGCTACCAAGATGTGATCTTTCTTAGAGTAATCAAAGACAGACCAAAAAGCAAGCGCTTCATGGAACCGATTCAAAAAACCGCCAATCCAAGTAAAAATTGAGGTTCCAGAGGGCATCCACAACATTTTCTGCCTGTTCAAGCCAACGGCAGCATGCTACCCTGCTGGACAACCTTCTCAAGAAGGCCAAGCCCACCCTCTGGAGGTTTCACATGACCGTCCTGACCGAACGTTACACCCGGGCCATTGCATTCACCCTGCTGCACCACCAGCGCCAAACCCGCAAACAATCCACGGTGCCTTACTTCACCCACCTGATCGGGGTGAGCAGCGTGGTTCTGGAATTCGGAGGCAACGAAGACCAGGCCATTGCTGGCCTTTTGCACGACACTTTGGAGGACATCAGCGGTGACCTCGCAGGTGAAATTGCAGGACTTTTTGGAGAGGGTGTGCTGGAGATGGTGCAGGGCTGCACCGACCTCAGCAAAGAAAAACGCGACCAGCAAGGACGCAAAGCCAGTTGGTACCAGCGCAAGGAAAGCATCATCTTCACCCTGACCCAAAAGCCCGAGACGGTGCTGCTGGTGGCCCTCTCCGACAAGAACCACAATGCCAGAAACCTGCTCGAAAACACCATCGTGCAAGGAGACCTCTTCTGGGACAGGTTCAACGCTGGAAAATGGCCCACCCTCTGGTATTACAGACGGCTTCGTGAAACCCTCAGGGACTTACAGGTGCAGCATGAAGGACTCGGGCAGCTCTTACAGGTGTTTGAATACACGGTGCAGGAACTTGAACGGGTCAATGGTGTGTTGCAGGTTCCCACAGAAGAACTGAAAATCCCCCTCAATGGATCGATTCAACCCCCTTCAACCCCCTGAAACACCCCCACCACAGGCGCATGGTCCGAAGGTCTTTCATGCCTGCGCGGTTCAAGCAACACATGACACCCAGAGCACCTGCCTGCCAGAGCTGGTGACACCAGCAGGTGGTCGATCCTGAGACCCCAGTTTCTGGGAAAGGCCAGACGGCCGTAATTCCACCAGCTGAACACCTTCTCGGGTTGCTCAAACAACCGGAAAGCGTCCTGCAAGCCGAGTCCCAGCCAACCCTGAAACGCCTGACGTTCCGCTTGGCTGACCAGCACTTCACCTTCCCAGCGTTTCGGGCTGTGCACATCCCGGTCCTCTGGAGCCACATTGAAATCACCCATCACCAGAACCTCTGGGTGATTTTGCAGTTCGGTGCGTAGCCATTCCTGTACGGCCTGCATCCACTGGAGTTTGTACTGGTACTTGTCGCTTCCCACACTCTGTCCGTTTGGCACGTACAAACACACCACCCGCACCCCCAGAGTGCTGGCTGCAATCACCCGTTTCTGGGCATCTTCAAAGCCGGGAATGCCCACCTGCACCTCCTGAAGAGGCACTCTGGACAGCAAGGCCACCCCGTTGTAGGTTTTCTGCCCCGAGAACGCCACATGGTAACCGAGATCTGTGAAGGCGCTTTCAGGGAAAACCTCATCGGTCGTCTTGGTTTCCTGCAAGGCCAGCACATCGGGCTTCTCTGACTCCAGCACCTCCAGCACCTGAGGCAGGCGCACTTTCAATGAATTGACGTTCCAGGTGATGGCTTTGTGCAGGGCAGGCTCGGGCATGTCCTGATCATGCCACACCCATTTGATCCCAGAACACAACAAAACCTGCAAACCCCTTGACCTTCCAGCCACTGGAAGCCTCAAGATGAAGAAGCATGCAAGGCACCCTCACCATCTCCCGTTTTGCTTTCCTGACCGGTTTGCCCGCCAAAACCCTGCGCTACTACGACGAAATCGGCCTGTTCAAACCCGAGGCAGTGGACCAGCAGACCGGGTACCGCCAGTACAGCGTCTCCCAGATTGGCAGCGCAGCAAAAATCCGTCAGTGGCGGCAAATGGGCCTACCTCTGGAAGACATCCGCACCCTGCTGGACCACCCTGAGCAGAGCTTGGCGGTTCTGGAACAGCACCAGATCCGTCTGGAAGAAGAAATTGCCATCCGACAGCAGTCCCTCTGGCATTTGCAGCACCACCTGAAGGAGGACCCCATGGAATACCGCACCGAACAGATCCCCACCCTGCAAACCCTCTCCATCCGCACTTTTCTGGAAGTGCCCGAGTACGAAGTGATCCCTCAGGCTTTCCGAGAATTGATGGGTCACCTGAAAAAACACCAGTACCAGACCCCTTACCCGAGTTTCTTTGCCTGCTACACCGAGAAACGCGACAAAGAAATGCTGGTCGAGATGTGCATCCCGGTCTCGGGTGCAGTGCAGGGTGAAGGTCGCATTGAGGTGCGCACCTTTGAAAGCCGTCCCGCTTTCATCGGGCGGTTTGTGGGGCCTTACGACCGTGTGGGCGCAGCATACACACAGGTGGTGGAGGAGGCCCTCAGGCGCGGTCTCAAAATTGACGGTTCCACCGCAGAGTTCTACGTCAAAAGCGTGCCAGACACCCCCAACCCCGAGGAATACGAGACCGACATTGCCTTTTTCTTGCAGCAGCCCTGAACAACAGCAAACCTGCTCTTTTTATGCCTCTTGTTCACTGCGCAGGTCTTTCAAAATGCCGATCAACAGGAACACCATCGCCACTTCCAGCAGGGTGGTCACCACCCCGTAAAAATCCCAAGCCTCCACCTGCCCGGCTTCTGGACCAAAAAACGGCACCCCCGAGGTGCGACTGGCGACATAAAGGGCAATCACTGCCAGATTTCCCCAGATGCCCGCCTGATAATAGCCCCGCTCCCACGGCACTTTGCGCGTCATTCGGGGATCCGGGTTCTGGCTGTCCTCTCGGGCTTCCCAGTAACGCATCAGCATGATGAATCCGTAAAACGCCTGTGCCATGGTGGAAAACAAAAAGAAAATGCCGTACCCGATCCATTCGGTGAAGTGGGCTCCGGTCACCCCTCCGTGCAGGGCTGCAGCGAGGAGGGACAGGACCGCCACATTGATCACGTTGGGACCGGTGAAAGAGTAGCCAGAGAGGGAATGTTCGGTGTCAGGTTCAGGGATGGGGGCAGCAGAATTCATGGACCCCTCCTTTCGAGGTTCGGGAAACGAAAAGGCATGGGAGTGGTCACTGTGCAATCAGTTGCAGGCCGGTTTCACTGGTGGTGTAGGTCCCAGCCACAGGCAAAACCAGCATCAGTTGTGTGGTCTGACCTTGCTGCAAATCGACTTCGATGCCCAGTTGAGGGATCCTGAAAGGCCCATTCTCACGGGGTTGCAACTTCAAGGTGACCATCTCGCCAGCTTTGACGCGCAATGTGTTTTCTTCATGGGATCCATCCGCATAATGGGCTTCCCAACCGCTTCTTTGCTCGATCAGGAAAATGTGCCCCTCTGGAATGGTGCGTGGGGTTTGCAGCATGAACACCATCAGGCAGGTGAACACCACCCCCGATCCCAGTACCTGCCAGAGGGCTTTCATGCGGTGCCCATCGGTGCTTTTTCTGGACAGGGTCATGATGCTGTTGACACCCCTGAGGAGCATCAGCAAACTCAAAACCGTGAAGACCACCAGCAGGCCCCTGGCCCAGAGGGGCAAACTCGGGTCACTGAGGGGGCGACCTTGGTGGGCCAGAGCAAGGTCCAGTCCAGAAAGGGTCAGCGTCAACCACAGGCGTTTCATGGGGCACAGCGTATGGCAACACCTCAAGCAGAATGTCCTCAGAAATTTTCTGAGGACATTCTGCTGCCTGATCACATCCAACGAAAGAGGCACATCTCCAAGAAGGGAATGGGGAAGACCTCTGCCGGGCAAGCGCTGTCAGAAAACCATCACTTCTGTTTTTCGATGTTTCCAATCCCGGCAAAGCCCATGATCACCAGCACAGGCCCAAGGGCCAGAGCCCAGTACCACTCGAACAGGCTGCCGAACAGGGCACCTGCCAGACCCAGCATGATGATGAAGGTCATCAGGTCAATTGTTTTGTCTTTTGGTTGCATGTTGTGCTCCTTGGGAAACAGGCCTCGGGTGGGCCGGATGCTTGACAGTATAACACAAATGGACAGAACAATTCAAAAAGATATTTATTTCACAAAAAAAGTACAACAAAAATCATTCACATATCATGGATTCTGATCTACATTCAAATTGAAACCCAAAAGATGACCTCACTGGACACAAACTCCCGGTACAGGAGCCTTGCTCTGGTTGGGAATGGACCGTGTGGCCCGAACTTTTGCACTGGCATGCCATCTGTCTGTCGGCGCACGCGTGTACCAGTTGACGGTGTGGTACACCCACACATGTGCATCCCGAAGGAAAGAATCAAAGGTGACTTTGCTGGGGACAGAAGAGAGACACAGGGAGATGTCGCCCTTCCACACTTGTTTGATGCTCGCAAGGGTGCTTGACACATCTGGAACGGGGGCTAGTAGAATCTTGCCCAAGGCCCTGTCCAGTTCGCTTTGTCCGCTCTTGGCGGTGTCTGATCCCACTTTGTCCAGCACAACCGGGGTGGGCAGCAAAGGGCTGTTTTCCAGTTCGATGATGAGTGTGACCGAGGGTGAATCCTGTTGCCCTTCTGTCCAGATGTACCATTGGGTGGCTTGCATCTGTTCACGCCAATGCCTGACCTCTTTGAGCACTTCAGGGGGAGGCAAACCACGGGTGATTTTGGGAACCACGGTGCGCTGGGGCTGTGCTGGAGTTTGGGCTTGTGGAATAAACCCAAATTGCACCCAGAGCACCCCGAAGATGACCATGGCTCCAATGACAATGCGTTTTTGCAACTTCTGTGGATGATAACCTGTTTGCAATTGCAGACCAGCACACCAACCCGAGTCCGTTCATCATGTGGTCCTCAGCCAGAGTTGCACAATGTTGATCATGATGCGTCCTTTGTTTTTGCTGGTGTTTCTTGCTGTGGGTGCGACGGGTTTTGCGCACACCGGAAGTCCCATTCCTGACAGCCGTTTGCCTGAGCCGAAGGAGCAGTTTGGTTTGCCGTTCAGGGACCCGCCGGGTCCGGACACCTGGTTGCTCGGGCAGGTGTATGGGAACACCACGGGGGCGTACCGCCAGAGGAATTCCACGTACCGGGCAGGGCAGGGGATTCATTTTGGTCTGGATTTTTCGGCGGCGTGTGGGACACCGGTGGTGGCGATTGGGGATGGGGTGGTGCAGGAGGTGGATGGATCGCACGGCTCACCTCCGCACAATCTGGTGATTGACCATGGGAACGGTTTGTCGAGTTTGTATGGGCACCTGCTGAGGCGTTCGGATCTGAAGGTGGGGACCCGGGTGAAGCGTGGGCAGGTGGTGGGCCTGAGTGGGGACAGCCAGTTCACCTGCCGGGGTGCGCCGCATTTGCATCTGGAGATCCGGGATTCCAGCCATGTGCGGTTTTTCAACCCCATTCCTTACATCAAGGCCGATTGGGACACCTTGTTTGTGCAGGGGGGATTCTCCAGAGGCTTTCAGCGTGACCTGGCAAACGTGCGGAAGTGGCAGCACCCTGAGGATCAGCCAGATGCCAGAAGGGGAGGGGGCCTTTTGAATGCGTTTGCACTCAGTTGGCCGCCCGACCGGGTGCAGAACACCCCTCAGGGGGGGAATTTTGTGGGTTACCAGCCTGCAAGTGTGGTGTGGCCAGAGAAAGACACCCGGATCACCTCGGGGGGGTGTTGTGTGCTTCCGGTGTTCACGCCGGACAGCAAGCAGGTCTTGTTCATTGACCGTCCGAATGCCCAGAGTCCTGTGGGGTGGTATGTGGCAGGTCCGCAGAAGAAGCCTGTGCCTGCTTTGCCTCTGGGGTTTTATTCGCCGTCTCTCAGGCATCAGGTGCTTCCGGCCACAAGTTCAGGCACCCGCATCAAACGCCTGTCGGATGGGAAGGTGGTGAACCTTTCCTCGGAGGTGTCGAATGTGCTGTGGTCTCCGGATGAGTCGCGTTTTGTGTGGAATGAAACCCAGAGCACCGGGAATTTTGATGAACGCCAGACCCGGGTGAGGATTTCGGCTTTTGGGCAGCAGCCTCGCACGCTGACCACCCTGTATGGGGGTGGAGCTCAGGGTTTCCTGGACCAGAACACCTTGTTGTTGCTGGGGAAATCCAGTCGCACTTCGGACAGTCGGGTGCTGTACACGCTGGATTTGAAGTCAGGCCAGACCCGAAAGCTGGAGACGGCCCTCAACATCCGTGGGGTGAGCATTTCTCCTTCAGGGAAATGGGTGGCTTACTTTCTGGCCTTCAACAAGGACCGCAAGAATGGCCTTTTTGTGGTGAATGCTCAGGGTGAGAAACAGCCCGTTCCGGGTTTTGGGTCTTACCGCTGGAAGGACCCGAGCACCTTGCTGCTGGTGCCCCTGAAAACCACACCGGATAGGCACACTGTGTACCGCTGGAATGTCGGGCAAAAGCAAATGCAGCCTCTGGTGAAGCTCTCGGGGAAAATCAGTTACGACCAGTGGACCCTTTCACCAGATGGCAAGAATCTGGCGTACTTGAATGCCAAGGACCGGAACGTGTATGGCTTGAAGTTGCCATAAAGCGTTGATTTCTCGCACTGAACATTCAGGCACACGGTACAATGCAGGCAGGATGAACCTTTCATTTTCACTGCCTTGGGAGATCCCTTTTGTATGGGATGGGAAAAACCCGAGTCGGATTCTGTTTGACTCACAAGACCCAGAGCACATGGACCTGTGGAACCTGTTGTGGGAGTACGCCCGGGTGGATTTTCAACAGGGCATTCCATTTTTGTGTGTTGCAGTGCAGCACGGAGATGCCCATATCGCCAGACAAGCCTTGTTGTATTTGCTGTATTGTGCTCACGAAATCGACGAGATGCTTTATTCGTCTGATCCTTTCAGGAAGAAACAACTGGCAAATGAATACCCTGACCCTGAAGCTTTCAAAGCCATGATGTCTGCCCATTTTGAAGCTCTCGAACCCCACATCACTGCGGAACTGCGAGGCATTTATGAACTGCTCGGGGTGTTGGTGGGTGCCTTCGAAGTGAATGACCTACGGCGTCTGCAACAACACCCGCATGTGGACCGGGAATTTTTCGCTGCAAACATGCTTCTCCGTGCACCACAGATCGAAGAGATCCCGGAAATGCTCACCTGGATCCGTGACCCGGATGAAAGGCATTTGCTGGAGTTTGCCTACCTCTATCCTTATCAACAAAAAACCATGTCCATTCATGACTTTGCATGCCTCTGGAGCAAAGGTTGGAAGGTTGCCGATTTGACAGAGACAGATGACGAGATGCAAGTGCTGAAGCGCTGGCAGTCCGATGTCATGGAGCTCATTTTTCACAATTTGACAGTCCATTTCACTCTGGAAGAAAGGGTTCTGGAAAAATGGTTTTTGGAGGATGGATCCCACGAGTTGGGCACAGGCTTTGAGTCTCACATGGATGAGGCCATTGAAATGCTGGTGATCAAATGCCTGTCTTCCGTTTCGCCACATGGCAAACAGGTTTGTTTCAATGACACGGGCAAAGCCATTGATGTGCTGGTGGATCTGGCCAACCGTACCGGGATTGCTGAATGGGTTCCGGATTTGATTGAGTGGCAACCAGAGCCTGAAGCCCACCGGATCTTGCTCGACCTCTACAAGTGGGGCAATGTGCCGCAATTGCTTCTGCAACTCGGGCTGTTTCACACCGAGGAAGAAATCTGGTCTCGCTTAAGAGCGGGGTTTGATCAGGGGTGATGTAACCCCGATCAAACCCATCTACGATAACTATCCTTATCGTAAAAATGCTATGATGGTCTCACCATGACCTTTGAACTCGAAGTGTACCGGGGCCAACTTGAACAGGCCCGTCACCTCACCAACCTCACCGACGACGACAAACGCAAAAAAGCTGTTCGGGCATGTGCCGAAAAAAACTTTGATGGCCTGTGGGAGATTGTGCTCGGGTACCTGACCCTGTACGCCCAGAACAAGATCCTCACCAGCACCCACACCATCCGCAGTTACCACACCGGCATCCGCCAGTTCGTGGAATACGCCACCCAGAACGCCTGGAATTTGCTGAACCCCAAGCGGGATGATCCACAACTCTGGGTGAATGCGCTTCTGGTGACCCCTGCGATCAACCCCAAAGCCACCAAGCCCCCCAGAAAGCCCAAAACCCTCAGCATCGATACCGTGCGTTCCAGAGTGGCTGCCGTTCGCACCTTGTACAAGGCTTTGCGTTGGGCTGGGGCCACTGAAGCAGATCCTTTTCAGGATGTGCGGCTTCCCAAAGACAACACCCACAGTCTGGAAAAGAATGCCCCTTACGGTGATGAGGAGGTTGAGGCTTTTCTGGAGCATGCAGATGCCACCATGAAAGTTCTGATTTTTCTGCTTTCACACGGAGGTTTGCGGATCAGTGAAGCTCTGGCGGTGGAATGGGAGGACCTTGATGAATCCCGTAAACGCTTACGGGTGAATCAGGGCAAAGGCCGCAAAGCCCGCACCATCGCCCTGTCCTCTTCCCTGCTGCAAGCCTTAAGGGAATACCGCCGGGAACTTGGAGGCAGACCCGAGGGTCAGCTTTTCACATTTGGCACCAGAGAAACCGCCCATTACCACATCGACAAGGTGGCCTTGCAGGCCGGGGTGCGCTTCCGGGGGTTTCACGCTTTCCGCAAGTACGCCGGGACCCGTTTGATGGAACAGGTCAAAGACCTCTCACGGGTGGCCAACCACCTCGGGCATGCTTCGGTGGACACCACCCGCAAATATGCCAAACCGGCCGCCGATGACCTGAAAGATGAACTCTCCGGCTGGTGAAAAACCCGGTGATTTTTCCCGGGTCTTCTGATACCTGTTTTGAATTGGAGGGGGCTTAAAAGCGATTTTAGAAGGCGGCTTTTTGAACGGTTCGCGACACTGGATGTCACCCTGAAGAAATGCGCTCTGGACAATCGAATCCTCATTTCGACGGCATGTTGCCGACTTGAACCCGGTAAAAAAGAGTGTCCTGAACGAATTTCCTGAGCAATCAGCAACAAAACGGCTCCAAACGTTGCATAATGGTGACCAAATGCCTGACCAGGATCAATCCCTCCAATCCATCCGCGCCCTTTTTGACCGGGCAAAACAGGACCCCGAGCTCGCCCGGGAGTTGCTGCACCTTGCCCATGACATCATCGGACTGCACCTCAACCTGAATGTCCCATCCGTCCCCACCAGCAAACCGGAGCCCATCCCTGCTGCACCTGTCATCCCGGCGTTCTCAGAGCCGGATGAACTCGATGACCTGATGGACCACTTCTACGCCACCCTGCCCACCCAGAGTGCTCCTCCCACCCTTCTGGAGCACGGAGACTACCATGTGGGTGAGAGCCGTCCAGAGCCCAAACCTGAACCTCGGCAAGAAATCTACCCCTTGCAGCCTGATGATGTGCTCTCCACGGTGATTCAACGCACCCGCGTGAAAGCCCAGCTGATTCAGGCCATCGCTGATGCCGATCAAGTCCGCATTGAGCAACACGCCCGTGAACTGCGCAACCTCGAAGGCCGCTACACTTGGCACCAGGAACTGAACCCCAGACTCGGGCAGGAAAAACTCAACACCATGGCCCAGAATTATGCGGTGCTTTCAGAGGTGGCCACCTACCTGAACCGCAGTGGCACCACTGTTCGTCATGCTCTGGAACTCGCCGCAGAAGCCCAGAGTGCGGTGCGCAGTGCCAGCCTTGAACTCGGGGAATCCGGCGACGACAGCGACCAGCGGGCCATGTTCGGCTGGCTGAAAGCCTACACCTCCCAGCACCGGGTGTTCCTGAGCCGCCACATGCGCCTCAACGACCCGGCCAACCCCTACAACTTCGAAGACCGCAAGCGTCAACTGGAAGACCTGCTGGAACACCACGGCTGAACCGAACATCCACCAGCCACCCGGCCTTGTTTTGAGCTCGGGTGGCTTCAGCCTATAAAATGGTCTCCATGACCCTCACCTTCCCCACCCCTCAAGAGATCCAGTCCCTCAGCCCAGAGGAACTGGCCTCAAAACTCAACGGCATTCCCGGCACCCTCGGAAGCAAACTGGGCATCCAGATCACCCACGCCACCCCCGGGCGCATCCTGGCCACCATGCCCGTGGAAGGGAACCGGCAACCCGCAGGCAGGCTGCACGGCGGAGCCAGCATCGCTCTGGCCGAAGAACTCGCCAGTGTCGGCTCATGGTTGAACCTCGATGTCAGCACACAGGTGGCCGTCGGGGTGGACATCAACGCCACCCACATCCGGGGCGTCACCGCAGGCGAGGTCACCGCAGAAGCCACCCTCACCTACCGTGGACGCACCACCCTGGTCTGGAACATCGTGCTCAGGGATGAACGTGGAAAAGAAACCTGCCTTGCCCGGTGCACCTGTCAGGTCATCCGGCGGTGACTCTGGGGATGGAAGCGGATTTTACATCTTGAAGATCACAAAAAGGGAATGACCTCAACCTACAGCAGATCTTGACACCTACCTATGAGTAGGTATACACTCTCTGTATGTCAGAGAAAGCCGACACCTACAACCGAATTCTGGATGTCGCCCAGCATTTGGTGCAGGAACGTGGCTTCAATGGCTTCAGTTACGCCAACATCAGCCAGACCCTCGGCATCAAGAATGCCAGCATTCACTACCATTTTCCTGGCAAGATCGATCTTGGGGTGGCACTGGTGCGCCGATACCGCCAAAGGTTGCAACATTTGCTCTCGCACCTTCAGGCCCAGGACATCCCAGCGCCAGCCCTCCTCGAAAGCTATCTGGTGGGATACCGCAATGTGGTGCATGAAGATGGTCGCATTTGCCTGTGTGCTGTTCTGGCAGGAGAGCTGAACACCCTTCCAGAGAGCATCAAGGCAGAGGTGGAGGCTTTTTTTCAGCTCAATCAAGACTGGCTCACAAAAGTCATCCAAGATGGCATGATGAAAGGTCAACTGAAGTCCTCTGGCTCACCCGATCACGCTGCGGAAGTTTTTCTGGCCACCCTTGAAGGAGGCATGCTGCTCTCCCGTTCCTATGCTGACATGGGCCGTTTTGAGCAGATTGGACGCCGGGCCATTCACCTCATGTTGGTCTGACCCTTCCCTGGTTCCTTGTGGTTTTGGTCTTCTGCTGTGGTGGGATAGTGTGTTGAAAATCTACCTACATGTAGGTAGATAAAGCCCAGTGGCCTTGTGCCCATCATTCTCGTCCTGCTTCAAGGAGAAACATCATGAAAAAAGCCATCCACATGCTCACTGCCCTGCTCCTCTCCAGTGTTCCTGCCTTTGCCCAGCACCCCCCCACAGTTCTGCTGGTGCACGGGGCATTTGCAGATGGGTCCAGTTGGAATCTGGTGATCGAGCAGTTGCAGAAATCCGGAATCAAGGCCCAGGCCATTGCCAATCCCCTCCGAGGCTTACAGTCCGATGGTGACTACGTCGCCAGCATTGCAAAACAAATCGCAGGTCCAGTGTTGCTGGTAGGACACTCTTACGGGGGTCCGGTGATCACTGTGGCTGGAAACAAAGCTCCCAATGTCAAAGGTCTTGTGTATGTGGCCTCTTTTGGTCTCGATCAAGGACAGAGCATTCAGGACAGCCTCGCAGGCTTCAAAGAGCCCCTGATCAACTCTGCACTGCAAGGCCTGACGTTCCCCAATGGACAGGCTGAAATGCTGGAGTTCTACATCCAGCCTGACCGTTACCATGAGGTCTTCGGTGCAGATCTGCCCACCACCATGACCGATGTCCTGAAGCTCACCCAGCGTCCAGTGGTGGCCTCTGCCTTCGGTGAGAAACTGCAGGTTGAACCCGCCTGGAAAAAACTCCCCTCCTGGTTCTTGGTGGCAATTGAAGACAACGCCATCAACCCTGATGCCCAAAGGGCCGCAGCCCAGCGCATCCATGCCAAAATCATGGAAGTCGCTGCTTCCCACGCTGTGGCCCTGAGTCGCCCTCAGGACGTTGCTGGCCTCATCCTGGAAGCCCTGAAAACCCTAGAGCACAACTGAACATGACAGCCCAAGCATCCTCTGCACTGTACAGGCTTTCTCCATGAATCCGTCGTGCCAGCAAACCTCATCTGCGGGTTGAACCTAACGGATCTGCAAATCCACACGGATGCCATTTCCGTAAAGCCGAAGGACGGCTCAATGGGAAAAAACCTGCCGAAGCAGGTGCACCCCTCAGACCAGTGGAGGGGTGCGTGCATGCAGAACGTGGACACTCACATTGCCAGAGCGAGCGTACACGGACAGCCTGCTTTCGCCCTCCTGAGGGAAGAACATTTCGGTGAACACCAGTTTCCCCCCATCCACAAAAACCTCCAGAGAGGAGTGGTCCAGGATCAGGCGCACATCCTGAACTCCCATGGACACCATGGGAGCGGTGTGTTGCCCCTGGAAGCCCTCCTCGTCCACAGTGCCCTGGCGGGTCAAGGTGAGGGTGTGGTTCAGATGGTCGAATTCCAGCGCCCACTCCAACTGCCCAGCACAGTGCAGGACAAGACCATAGACGCTTTGATCCGTGGAGTTCATTTGCACGTGGAGGTCCAGCACAGCTTTCTTCAAGGCCAGCAGGTCCTTGTGCTGCACGGCCCTCAGCTGGGTTTCGGAGGGCACCTCAATGGGTTCCCACAGGCCATCCAGTTCCCGGATGGGCGTCTGGGCCAGAACCAAACCTTCGGAGGTGTTGAGGAGGTACAGTTCTCTGGGCAGGGACATGTTGCCGCTGTACTGACCGGTGGTGTGGGTGCGGGCGTACTGCCAGTTGTTCATCCAGGCCAACCACACGGTGCGGCCTTCCAGGTTGGCGAAGGTGATGGCGGCATAAAAGTCCTTGCCGTAATCCAGCCACCTGGCTTTCTGGGTGGGGGTGAAGGTCTGGCCGTCGAACTGTCCCACGAAGTACTGGCAGCCTGATCCGCCTTGCGGACCTCCGGGGTTCAAATCCACTTTCACAACCCAGTGGGATTGTCCAGCATCGTCCTGGAGTTCCAGCAACTCCGGGACTTCCCAGATGCCTCCGGTGTGGCCTGCAGGTCCGAAGGTGCTCTGTTTCTCCCAGCTTTTCAGGTCCAGAGAAGCGTAAAGCGCCACTTGCCGGTGCTCGGCGAGGACCACAGCCATGATCCAGCGCTGTGTGCTTTCATGCCAGAACACCTTGGGGTCGCGGAAATCCCGGATGCCCTCATCGAGCACCACCCCGTACTTGGCCCAATTCTGGCCTTCGTCCAGAGAGTAAGCCAGGTTCTGGGTTTGCAGGCCGGTTTGATCGTGGTGCGCGGTGTAGAGGGCAATCAGTGGAGGATGCTCCAGGGTGCCCAGCCCAGAGGTGTTCTGAAAATCCAGCACGCAGCAACCTGAGAAGATCATGGCTTCATCGTCTTCGGGCAGGGCCACGGGAAGTTCTTTCCAGTGCAGCAGGTCTCTGGAGACGGCGTGACCCCAGCTCATGTGTCCCCAGTCGGTTCCGAAGGGGTTGTGTTGAAAAAACAGGTGGTACTGGCCGTTCATGAAAATCAGGCCGTTGGGGTCATTGATCCAGTTCTTCTCGGGCGCAAAATGCAATTCAGGACGATGGTGAGGGGCGTAAGGGTGCACGGTCAAAGTGGAGGGATCAAAGTTCATGGGCATCCTCTGGAGGGCAGGTCAGCAAGAAAGGCGTTCTGGAGGGTGGAAAGTGGACGGCTGCACCGGTCAGTTGAAAATGGATCATCCTTTGACGCCACTGCCCACCACCGAGGCCACAAAGTACTTCTGGAACACCAGAAACACGATGATGATCGGGAGGGTCATCAAGACCGCGAAGGCCATGATGTTGCCCCAGTAAGCCTGCTGGGTGCCAAAGAAAGCGGCCATCGCCACGCCCAGAGGACGGAATTCGGTGCCACGGGTGACCATCAGGGGCCAAAGGTAACTGTTCCAAGCATCCAAGAATCCCAGAATGGACACAGTGGCGATGACCGGGGTGCTGAGCGGGAAGGCAATCCTGAAGTAAATCTGGAAGAGTCTCGCCCCATCCATGCGGGCCGCCTCGATGATCTCCTGCGGCAGTTTGGAGAAGAACTGGTAAAACAGGAAAATCGAGAAGGTGCTGGCAATGAATGGCACAATTTGCACCTGATAACTGTCGATCCAGCCCAGTTTGGACACCACCAGGAGCAAGGGAATGGTCAGGGCCTCTCCAGGGATCACGAAGACAGCAATGATGATCATCAGGTAGATCTTGCGGTATCCCCCGTTCCCCCAGGCGAGGGCAAAAGCAGCAGCGGAGTTGATGAAGATGCCTGTCCCCACCGTGCAAAACACCACCAGCAACGTGTTGAACAGGTAGCGGAGGAAAGGTTGATAGGGGTCCTGGAGCACTTCCTTGTAGTTCTGCAGGGACACCACCTGTGGAATGAAGGCGTGGATGGTGCCCATGTTGATGAGGATGTTCTCCTCACTGGGGTTGAGGCTGACGGTCACCATCATGGAAAGCGGAATCAGCACGCACAGCAAGACCACCACGGCTGCAAAGGTGCGCAAAGCCTTATGGACATTGAAAGGGAGGCGGACCCTGGCAGTTTTGGGTTTGAGGATCGCTTTGTCGTTCATGGCTGCTCCTTTACTCGTTTTTCAGCAGCACGCGCTGCAGGATGGCGAAAGCCCCCACCAGAATCACAAAGACCACCGCAACCGCAGAGGCATAACCGACTTGTTGCGCGGTGTAGCCTTCCTGCACCATGTACCGGACCAGCGTGTTGGTGGATCCCAGCGGTCCGCCATGGGTGAGGATGTCCACCTGGGTGAAGAGTTTGAAGGCCTGCAGGGTGGTGATGATCAGAATGAAGATGTTGGTGTTGCGAAGGCCGGGCAGGGTCACATAACGGAACATCTGCCATGGACCTGCCCCGTCGATTTTTGCCGCCTCATAGCGTTCCATGGGGATGTCCTGCAGACCTGCCAGGAAGATCAGCATCTGGAAGGGAAAAGTGGCCCAGGCCGAGAGCAGCACAATGGCGGGCATGGCGAACTTCGAATCTCCCAGCCAGTCGATGTAGCCCTCCATGCCAAAGAGGTGCAGGATGTTGTTCATGAACCCATCGGGGATGCGGTACAGGGCGGCCCAGATCACGGCGATCACGGTCATGGGGGTGACCAGAGGAAGCAGGCTCACGCTGCGAAAAAGGGAACGGAAGGGCAACTCGCTGTTCAGCAAAAGCGCACAGGCCAGCGAGATGGCGCACTGGAAAGGCACCACCAGCAGGGCAAACCAGGCGGTGTTGCGGAACGCCTGCCAGAACTCGGGGTCTTTCATCACAGCGATGTAATTTTGCAGGCCAACAAATTCGGTGGGGATGGGGCGGGGCACCAGCCGTTCATCCGTGAAAGACAAGTAACCGGCCATGAAAAAGGGCAGGATCAGAAAGGTGAAAAGCAGGATGCTTGCAGGGGCAATCAGCAGCAGTTCGTCCAGCCATTCTTGTGTTGTGTGGGAGCTTCGCCGGGTTTTCGTTCCGGTCTGGGAAGCAAGTTTGGGTTGGTTTTGCATGTCTTGGGTCCCCTTGTTTTTGTCTGCGCGAAACACACCTGCACCGTGCAATGGGTTTTGCGCTGTTTTGCCCTTGAGGTGGGCATGTGGGGTGGTGTCTTGTGTGGCCCCAGAGGGCACCCTTTCACCATTTCATGGGGTTTGAGGCATCAAGATCTGGCCAGGGGTGGGAAAGGGGTTCACCCCTGGCCGGGGTGTGGATTTACTTGTTGAAGGGGGGGTAGCCTTTGTTGGCTGCAATGTCCTGATCGATGGCTTTGGCGGCCTTGTCGAGTTCAGATTTGATGTTGGCTCCGTTGAGGATGTTCAGCACGGCGTCCCCGAAGGATTTGGAGATCACTGGATATGCGGGGTGCACGGGACGGACCACTGCAATCTTTGCAGACTGTTCGGCCATGATGGCTCCCTCTCCGCCTTTGCCGTACAGTTTGCTCAGACGGATGGCAGATTTGCGGGCAGGCACGTATCCGGTGGTGTCGGAGTACAGGGCCACCTGTTTGCTGGACATGGCGAAGTCAATGAAGGCTCCTGCCTCGGCCTTGTTGGGACTGACTTTGGGGATGGCGTAACTCCAGCCTCCGTTGGGTGAAACCTGCTTGTTGCCACAGAATTTGGGGGCAGGGATCAGCACGAGGTCATCTTTCAGGCCTTCTTTGTGGGCACGCCACATCCAGTTGCCGACCCACACCAGAGCGGCGGTCTTGTCTCCGTAGAAGCGGTTGTCTCCGGCACTGGCGGGAACCACCCACTTGTTTTTGGCCCAGCTTTGCAGGTGCTCCAGGATGTCCACGGCAGCGTCACTGTTGATGGTTCCGGTGGCCTTCCAGGTTTTGCGGTTGATCAGGTCGGCTCCACAGGCCTGCAAGAAAGGAGAGAATCCGTAACTGAGCCATTCGCCGGTGTAGTTGAGTTTGAGGTCGAGGGGCCAGGTGACCCCTTTGACTTTGGAGAGTTTCTGCAGGGCGTCTTCAAACTCTTTCAGGGTCCAGGCGTCCTTGAGGTTTTTGGGAATGCGCACGCCTGCTTCTTGCAAATATTTTTTGTTCCCCCAGAGCAGCACAGAGGAATCGTAGGGACTCATGGCATAGAGTTTGCCGTCTGGGCTGTAGGTGCCTTGGTCTTTGATGGCAGGCAGGATGTCTGAGAGGGTGCCCTTGCTGAAATAGCTGTCCAGCGGTGCCAGCTGGCCGGACCAGGCGTAGTTGGCCATGTTGGGGCCGTCCAGCATGAAGACATCGGGGAGTTTGCCGCTCAGGAAGCCGGACTGGATGGCGTCGTTGATGCTGGGGACCGGGACGATCTTGGCGGTGAGGCCTTTTTTCTCGTTGGCTTTGTTGAAGGCGTCTTGCAGTTGCAGGAAGTAGGGGCGTTCGGAATCGCCATCAATCACCCAGACGGTGATCTGTTTGGCGTGGGCAGCACTGAGGGCAAGGGTGGCGGTGAGCAGGGCAATGGACAGTTTTTTCATGGTTTCCTCCGGGGTTGAACAGAGAAGGGGCAAGAAATCGTTATCTCAAGAGAAGCAGGGCTGGCTACATGTGTGCGCCTCCATCCGCCCCCGGATCGCACGTCAGAAGGCAGTTCGAAAGGTATTTATGGGGTTTTGTGACGATGGGCTTGGGTCTGGTGTCCTGATTTTAGCACAAGAAAACGTTATCTCAAAATACCGAGTCCAGAAATTTCAGGACTCATCCATCAAACCTCGGTGGGCCTGTCGAATCACGCACGATCAGTTTGCCGGACATGCGATGCACCCTGGGCACCACACCATTCTGGCCTTCCACACACTGGATCAGCAGACGGCAAGCTTCATAACCCATCTCGTACGGGGGCTGGGCCATCACGGTGAGGGCAGGAACCATCATGCGCACCCAACGTTCATCGTCCATGCCGATCAAAGAAATGTCATCTGGGATGCGAACGCCCAGGTCTCGGGCTGCCACCACCACCCCGGCCAGCATCTCGTTGGTGGTGACAATCACTGCCGTGACGGGCAGGCCACTCCCGACCAGACGCTGGAAGGCACGGTGTCCGCCTTCTTCAGTGAAATCTTCACTGATCAGGAACTTGGGGTCCACGGGCACGCCCCCTTCTTTCATGGTGCGCAGGAAACCCTGGTAGCGCTCGACTTCGGTGCTGACCAGTTCAATGCCGTACAGGAGAGCAATGTTGCGGTGACCCAGTGAAAGCAGGTGGCGCACAGCCTCCCCCATCACTTCGGTGTTGTTGAGGAGCACGGCATGGCGACTGTATTCTCCCACCGTGCGGTCCACTTCAACAATGGGTATCCGGGACGACAGGGTTTCCAGGTAAGGGTCGACGGTGCTCGATGGCACCACCACCATGCCATCCACCCGGTAACTGTCAAAGAGTTTGGCGTAGGTCTGCTGGTCCTTGTCTCCCTCCATGTGGTGGTTGGAGCCCAGAATCATGGTGTAACCCAGATCGAACGCCGCGTCCTGCACCCCTCTGGCGAGGGTGGCGTGGAAGTTCGCATTCAGTCCAGCGGTCAGGTGGGCCAGAATCCCAGTGCGTTGCTCGCGCAGGCTTTTGGCCATGCGGTTGGGCTGGTACCCGAGCTCCTCCACGGATTTCATGACCTTTTCTTTGAGTTCAGGGGCGACCGTCTGCACCCCATTGAGGATGCGGCTGACGGTGGGGATGGACACCCCAGCGTGGCGAGCCACATCAGCAAGGCGAACAATGGTTTTCATGGCTCCTCCAGATAACGTTTTCTCAAGAGTATATCAAAGAAATCAGGATGTCAACTTCAAGAGGGAAGCTTGGAGCAGGTGAAACACAACCCCATTGAAGTAAAAACTTCCAATGCCACACAACAAAAAACACTCACATGATGCCTGGTGACAACCATGGCCGAAACCCCCACACGTGTTGTACTCAGGGGTGGGAGACGCGGATCTCCTCGGGGTGGATTTTCACGTGCTGGCGTTTGGGACCCCGGCCCACCGCTTTCACCCTGGGGGTCACCTGTGCTCTGGACATCCTGATCACCCTGATGCTGGGACTGAAACCCTGAGGGTCAGCCCATTGCTTGGGTTGCTGTTCCCTGTTGGCCCCACTGACATGTGGCTTCTTCTGAGGATCGAGAAACTCAGCGAAAAGCAGAGAAGCCCGTTGACCGGGCTTCTGCTGAACCCAGTAAAATGACAGACCATGGATTCAAAATGGATGAACACCCCTTGGAATGAACTTCATCACGCGTATGGAGTGGCCTCAGACATCCCCAAATGGCTCACCAACCTCCGGTCCCCAGAGGCCGACATCCGCGATGACGCATGGAGTGAACTGAATGCATGTTTGGAGGACCGGGGCACCGTGTACAGTGCCACCCCACATGCGGTTCCCCACCTGCTGGACATCTTGCAGGACCCACAGGTCCAGGACCGCAAGAAAATCGTGTGGTTGCTGAGATCGTTGATCCTCGGAGCGTCCGATCCTCCAGAGTTTGGGGATCAAGTGCGGGAAAAAGTCACGGCAGCTTTGCTTCTGGTGCAGCAGCTGATGCTGCACGACCCGGACCCCGAGGTCAGGCGTGACCTCCACCTGATTCTGGTGCACCTTCCCGGATGCACAGCCTTTGCTCTGGGGGTGCTGCACGAAGCCCTGACCCAAGACCCGGACGCAGGTGTGAAAGCCAGTTGCCTCACTGCCACCCTCGAACTCCTCTTGAAAGAGAACAGCAAAAACATTCCCGAGGAAGCCAAAAAGATCCTCAACCTGCTTCCACATTGTCACAACTCCACAGAGGACGCAGCGGTCCGTCTGGTGTCCTGCTTTCTCACGGTGCGTTACGTGGACCGTGACTTCACGGTGATTCCCAAGATGCTGGAAGACTTCGAAACAGCATGCAGGCCTTATGAAGAGGAATGGGTGGAACAAGGCCCGTTGGACCGCCTGATCTTGCAGACTCTGGAAGAAGATCCAGAGTTGGCTCAGGTGTGGTTTCAGGTGATGATTCAAAACCCCAGTGTGTGGCTGCGCGAGCATGCCTTTCGGAACATGAGGCGCAGGGTGGAAGGGTTTCGTGACGTTGAAGGAGAAGCTTGTGAGCTGGTCACCGCAGGCTTGAAGGATCCTGAAGCTCAGGTGCGGATTTGGGCAAGCAGTTTGGCCTGCATCATGGGTCCACTTGCTCAACCCTTGAAGGAGGTGCTCTGGGAGGCCCTGCTGGATTCGGAAGTGCGGGTGCGCTGTTATGCCCTGATGTGCCTTGGGCAACTGGACCCTGAAGTGCGCCCCCACATCGTGCGGTTTGCCCTGTCTGACCACTGGGAAGAAATGGAAGCCGCTGTGGACACCATGGAACGGACGGGAGGACTGTACCCTGAAATTCATGACCATTTTGTACGGTTGCTGCGCCTGAACGATGAGGAATTGAAAGCACGCCTCTCAGACATTCCCCTGTACCACCAGAGCACACACATCCGGCAACCCCTGATTCGGGGACTGGGTTTCACGGAGGAGGGGTTGCCAGAAGATGTGCTGAGGACCCTTGATCCCACCCTCCATCTCACCGCCTTGCAGGTGCTGAAAAAGACCGGAACCCTCACTGAAGCTCGGGTGGACCTGCTTTTGGAACACCTGCTGGACCAGCCCGAAAACCTGCTGCGCGAGTTGCAAAGCCTGGAGTTCAGCACACCAACCACTCTGGATGCCCTCCGCAATTTGATGGACCATGAATGGGTGGTGGTGCAGGCCCACGCCGCAGTCCTCTGGTGGAAATGGACAGGGGACGCTGAAACAGCCCAGCCGATTCTGTTGCTGTTCCTGAGTGCTGCGCTTGAGGAAACCGAGTGGGTATGGGCTTCAAACGTGTTGCAAATCTTGATGCTGGTGATGAAAACCTTGCATGAGATGGGGGCGTTGCCTGCCAATCCCGTCACCTGGCTGAAACCACCTCGGGTGGCGAAATGGTTCTGGCACAAGCATACGCTGGAGACCTTGTGGGAAATCACCCATGATGCAGTGTGGATGAAGGAGTGTTTGCTGGCTGGCCTTCAGGTCTGGTGTGCCCATGAGGAGGCTTTGCAGATTCTGGGTGAAATCCCAGACCTGTCCAACTTTCAGCACGAACTTCGGACTCTAAAGAACCAGAAGCCCCGGATGGTGCTTTGGGTGCCCATTTGGCATGAAGAGCGTTTGCGGAAGGACTTGGAACGTTTGCTGGCCTGAAGACGGACCGCACTTCAGACCTGTGACAGCTTCTCAGACACGTTCTTCATCCCTCGGGCACTTGTGACTTCGCAGGCTCTAAGTACCTCCCAGATAAAAAAATGGATAAAATCAGGTCATGAGCAAGCCGCTTCGACTGGTCCACCTGACCCCCGAGGAAGACCAGGGCCTCAAACGTATTGAACTTACCCCCAAGTTCAGCGAAAAAGTTCGGCTCAGAGCCCGTATCCTCAGGCTCAGTCACCAGGGCTGGACCATCGCTGAACTTGCAGAACACTTTGACCGCAGCATAGAAGCGGTCCGACAAGACTTGCTGCGTTACCAGCAGGACGGTCTCAGAGGCCTTGCTGATGGCAAAGCCAAAGGAAAACCTACGCTATTTACCGCCCAGATCGAAGAATTCATGCACGAGAAGCTGAAAGAAGAACGGCTGTGGAATTGCACCTTGCTCAGCGAAGCCATCGAAAAACAATTTGGGGTGCTGATCAAGCGTGAAGCAATCCGCACCAAATTGCATGACCTGGGGTATCGCTGGAAAAGGGGCCGTTACAGCCCCATGAAACAGGCAGATCCAAAGGTGGTTTCCCAGCATGAGGCTTCGCTGGAAACCTTGAAAAAGGGGCTAGAGACGGGAAACTGACCCTGAAGTACCTGGATGAAACCGGCCTGGGATTGATGTTGAGTGTAGTCAGCAGCTGGTTTGTCAAAGGTCGAGGCAAGCAGTTCAAGATTCCCACCCGGTGGGGATCAGACGGGCGGATCAATGTGCTGGGGACCCTCAGCCTCTCTGGAACAGGGGAGCAACTGGAATATCGGTTGTTGGAAGGGCAATGCACCCGAGATCAGGTGGTGGCTTATCTGCAAACACTGGCCGACAGCTGCGATCCAAAAGGGCTTACTGTGGTGGTGCTGGACAATGCGCCGTTCCACAAAGGTGGGGAGCTGGCAAAACGACGTGAAGATTGGGAAAAGCAGGGGTTGTACCTGCGCTCAGTACCCGACAGTTTGATTGAGGCGTAAAAAAGCCAGACTGGTACAGTAAATCTGCTATGAAACACTGTCCGTCTGGCAAAAACCAGCATACCCTAACTGCTGCCCTCAGGGAACACTTTCCCTATCGAAAAAATCACCTCCATACCCTCGGTCAGGTGCTCCAAGCCCTCCTGGAGGGAAAACATGTCATCCAGCAGAGTATTGCTGACCGTCTCCCCGGAGAGGCTCAAAACACGTCCAAGCTCAGACGCGTCGAACGCTTCTTTTCCACCCATCCTCTCAGTCAGCACCACACTGCACCTTACCTGCTCGACAACCTCCCACA